>CAVABL010000015.1:9954-14973 GCA_963586735.1 Firmicutes bacterium TM09-10 | reverse complement strand
AAAGATGAAAGCGCAGTCTTTTGTGTGAAGGGAAAGAGGAGCAACAAGGCAAAAGGCAAGCAATTGGCACGGATGTGACAATTGTGGCTAAACGCCCTTGTTTGCGACGAAAGTTCGGCACTCACAGGCTCGCCGCCGTTGCGGCTCGTGTTGCGTTTTTGAAATTACATATAATGTATATAAGTAGGCAACGAATGAGTGTGCGTTTCAAATTTTCCATCTGCGCCATAGGCGCAACACAAAATAAGAGAGATGGCACGCAAAGCGTGCAGTTGCGGAAGATTTCATATGGCGTGTGGAAGATTTCATAAAGTGATTTTTTGAATTTTTTATTGCATATAATGCTAATATTGGTTATAATGTTCATAATCATACTTTGCATGGGCGCTCACGCGCGTGCGGACACAAAGGAGCTTTTATGTTTGTCAACCTGCTTTCAGCCGATATACCCTATGCGGACATAGCGTTTTTTGTCATTGTGGCGCTCGGTTTGATATTGGGAATAATCAGGGGCTTTTCAAAATCGTTTAAGGGCTTCTTTTTAACAATTGCGATTATGCTTTGCGCGTTGCTCATCATCGCTCCGACATTTGACAAGGTGCGCAATCTCGATATGTTTGTGAAAATGGACAACGCCATTACGCAAAAATTCGAGAGTGGCGACGCGATTTTTTCCTATCAGATTACAATTCACGAAGACGCGGAATCGGGTGAGAAGACGTATTGGGTGATCGTCACCACCGATGAAGGCACGACGGAGCAACCCCTCGAAGATAGTATGGGCGACGGCGTCACCGGCTCGCTTAAAGCAAAATTCGCCACGTGGCTTGCAAAGACGTTTATCACCGACGATGGTCAAACGATAGGCGGCGTTGCGGGCACGTTCGTGTCGGATATAATCGTTGCGGTGATTATGTTTGTGGTGTACTGCATCGCGCTCGGGCTAATTTGCTGGCTGTTGCGCAAGATTTTTGCAAAAATGCATACGTCCGATTCAAAGGCACTCGTGGCGGTGGATCGCGTGTTCGGCGCGGTGATTTCAACGGCGTTCGCGCTCATTTTCATACTGCTCGTGCTTGCGATTTTTGCCAAACTCAAAGACAAAATCCCGTCCGTCGATCAGGCGCTTTCGTCCTCGACGGTGTGCGGATATTTTTATCAGAACAACCCCGTGGCAAAACTTTTCACAAAGATTTTCGGTTGACAATGCCTCGTGTCTGCGCATGCAGGCACGTTTGATATTTATGGAGTAATTTTATGAGAGTACTTCGCGGAACTTTAACATTCGTCCTCGGTATGATTATCGGTATCGTACTTTTCGTCCTTGCAATCGGCGGCGCGGTCTATGTGGTCGGCACGTCGGTTACAGTGGGAAAACTTCAACAAAATTTCACGCAAGACGAGATCATCTCATCGGACAGCACGCTGTATAATCAAACAATTCTCGACGCTATCAAAAACGTCGTTTCGGACGTGAAAAATATCGGCTCGCTCACGCTTCAAACGCTGTACGAACACTACGGCTTGTCGGTGCTGAACGGCATAAGCGGAATCGATTTCACGAATAAAGATTTCTATTCGGTGCCGATTTCGGAACTGATGAACGATTTGTCTATTGTCACGAATTCGTTTACGCTCGAAGATATAAGCGGACTTGCAAACGTCGATTTTTCATCGTACGGTTTGCCCATTCTCGACGATAATTTGAAAAACAACATTCAAACCGCGCTCAACAATATTATGGGCTCGCTCAACGGCGATTTGTCCGTGCGCAAAATCAAGGATAGTTTCGGAATCGATATAGGCACGGAAGACAATAAACTCATCGCAACCATTCAGGACGTGGCTCTTTCGTCGTTCGGCGAAGTGGTCAACGCAATCACACTGGATAAACTCATCGAAGCGGATACGGACTCCTTTGTCGTCAAGGGGTTGAATCAGGTTTACGTCAAAGTCGACGCATACGAGGAAGTGTCTGCAGAAGACCTCAAAAACACGGAATATTCGCCCGCAATCGGCATCGAAACGTACATAGCGGGCGCAACCGATACGGACGGCGACGGCACGACGGATAAACTCGTCGAAAAAGAACTTCGCTACGTCAAAAAGACTTCAACCGCCGACGACGGAACGGAAAGCGTGAGCTACGTGGTGGATAACTCGAGCTATGCAGAGGATTTCAACGCCGACGAAAACGAAACGGTGTTTTTCCGTCACGTGCTGTATAAAACGCCGACCGAGATGCCGTCAAGCATCGACGACTTGTATATAATCACTTTGGCGAACCGCATCGCGACATTTGACAACGAGACAAAAACGTTTACGCTCGTGCAAAAAGCGTTCACTCCCGTCAAAGACATCGATTTCGGCACTACGCTTCCGAGCGTCGAGGGCGACAAACTCAATATCCAATCCGTTCAATATACAATCGAGGACGAATCGGGTGCGAGCAAAACCGAAAGCAGCGCGGAATTCTTCGTCAAGGACGAAACTATAACGAAAGACAGCATGCTCCGCACGCTCGAAGAGGGCGAAACGGGAAGCGGTGACGCGTATTTGCGCACGCATAAGGGGACTTCGGCAACGATACTTCAACTCGTGGCGTATATGAGTGTGACCGAACTTCAAAATGCCGACGGTCTGCTCGACTCGCTCACCATAGGCGACGTCGTCGATACGGAGGCGGAGGGCACGGCAAAGGTTCTCGTCGCGCTCAAAGATTGCAAAATCACCGAGATCGGCACAAAAATCAACGATCTGACAATCGATCAACTCATCGAAATAGACGAAAATTCCGCCGCTATAATGAAGGCGCTCGAAAAACGCGGTTGCACCCTCAACGATCTTGCAACGATTGCGGACGAACTCACGATCGGCGAAGTCATGGATATCGACTACGACAAATACGAAGAGGCTGCGGACGGTAAATACGTTGCGGTGTCGGTTTTTGTCGAATACAACAAATACGCTCACGGCGACGACGCAACGCGCTACGACAAGGTGACGGACAGTGAAGGCAAAGTCACGTACGAAGAGGCGGCGGAAGGACAATATGCCAAAGTGCTCAGATATCGCCTCTACGACGAGGATATTGACGGCAAGAATTCGGACGGTGCGATCGTGCGATATAATCTCACGACTGAGGGAACGACTGCGCTTGCCCTTCAACAAATGGCAAAGAGAGGGTATACGCTCAAGAGCATCGGCAGCGAACTCAACAATATGTACTTCGACGAACTCGTGCGCATCAAAGAGGGCGACAACGTGCTTATGAGATCCCTCTCCAAAAAGGACGCGACGCTTGATAATTTGAGTACGATCGTCGACGATCTTATGATCGACGAGGTCATAGAAATAGGAGACGATTCCTCACTCATAATGAGATCTCTTGCAGGAAAGAACTGTAAAATCAACGAACTCGGGACGGTTGCCGATACGCTCATGATAAACGAGGTCATAGAGATAGGCGAAAATTCCGCGCGCATAATGAGGTCGCTTGCCGCAAGAGAGTGCCTCATCAAAGATCTCGGCACAGTCGCAAACGATCTAACGCTTGCCGAAACGACGGATATAGCGTTCTATAAATACAACAAGAATGACGACGGCAAATACGTCAAGGTGGTGGACACGAGCAAATACGTGTTCTACGACTCAACGAACACGCTGTTTGACATTGAAACATATGGCACATACGACAAAATAACCGATAGTGAAGGAAACGTCACGTATGAGAAAAATGAGGAAGGGCAAGGAAAATACGCTCATCCGTTCTATTTCACGCTCTACAATCCTGCCGTGCATAGCGGACTTTCAAGATACGATTGCGTGACGGAAGATTCAGAAGATACGACGTATAATCCGTCGTCGAGAGTGCTTCAACGCATGGCGTATTCGACGCTCGGCGAGTTTTCAACGGCGTTTTCGAGCCTTACGCTCGGCGACGTGATGGATATCGACATCGATATTCTGGTGAAAGACGAAGAAGCCGTTGCGGGCACGTCGTATTTCTACTACGACGAGGCGAATTGCTTGTTCAAACGCCAAGGCGAAAATTTCGACGCAAAGTCGGTTGACGAAAAATATCAAAACTTCAAGGTCACGGTCGAGGGCGAAAGCGCGGCGGCAATCAAACGCCTCGCATACGTCAAGGTGGACAACCTCTCCTCCGCAATGGAACTCGTGATGAAAGATATGCTCCTTGCAGAACTCATCGACGTGTATACGTTCTCGACGGTTGAGACGGACGCATCAACCGCAATCGCGGACACCGATCGCTTTGTCGTTTCAAAGATATACGGCACGGACGACAACGGCACGTATACGTTTGTGTACGACGCGACCGGCAAATATATCAAGCGCGAGTATCAATTTGTGAAAGCCGACGTTTCAACGCTTACGAAAGGCAACACGGTGTACTATAAGTACGAGGAGGTCACAGATCCGACGACAATAATAGATACAATTGCCGATGGAAACGTGTACTATCGCGGAACGAAAGACGGAACGAATTATGAATACAACAACAATACCGCACTCTGCGCGTACGTCATAAATAAGAATACGAAGACCGAGATAACGGGTTGGGATGTGTACACAAATACACCAAAATACAGCGTTACGCTTGATGGTGGCAAAATCTTCAAGAGGGTTGCGGCATCGAACGACGACACTGCGGCGATTGAGGCGGAGACGTATACGGACAGTGGTTTGTACGTGCTTGTCAACGGCAAATATCAACCGTACGATTCGTCAAACCTTGCGCATCTCGGGCTTGATATTTACAAAATGGAAACAGGCGAGTGTTTCGTTGATAAATCTACGCCGGATATAGCGAGCAGCGGATATGCGTATAAAGACGGTGAAACGCTCTATGCAAAACGCTATTGCGAAAACATCTATTTCAAGACGGACGATACGAGCGGGGACGACTTGTATGTCATCATCGCAAACGAACCGCAAAAATACGACTCGTCAAAGCATGCGGATTCGCTTCAAAGATACAAGGCGGTCGTCGGCTAT
>CAVABL010000015.1:5127-9944 GCA_963586735.1 Firmicutes bacterium TM09-10 | reverse complement strand
GAAACGAACGAGGTGTATCTCAAAAAAGACGACGATTATGATGCAGATTCAAAACTTGCCGACGCGCAAAAAGTGAGCGTCATCAACGAAAAGAGCGAGTCCGTGCTCCGCCTTATCGCAGAGAAAAAGGTGACGATGGCAAACATCAACGACGTCATCAAAGAGGCAACAATCGGCGACCTTATGGAAGTCAACGAGGGAAGTTTGTTCTATGACTTCAGAACAAGCAAACTTAACGACTTGAGCGGCGACCTCGAACAAACATTCAAGACGATGACGATGAAGGAACTCCTCAACTACGCAAATATCTCGGGCGTGGATCAGAATGTGCAAACCGCGCTTGAACCGATTACGTTGGAAAAATTCTTCACGAGCATGGAATACAGTAAGGATGCGGGCATTGTGCTGAACCTCGAGAAAGCGTATGGATATGAAGAGTGAGATTGCGACGAGGTCGCAATCAATGAAATCCTCACTGCGTTCGGATGAAATCGTGCAAGCACGATGATATCCACACGATGTGTGGGTTGTGGAAGAATTGGAATTGTCCACTTGCGCCATAGGCGCACATACCGGGTTAGCCAATCAAAAGACGGCACATCTCATCGATGTGCCGTCTTTTGATTGGCTTGCTTTTCACATGTGTGTCGTCTTGTCCTCGCCGATGCCGAGCATGCCGTCGACGACGTATTTCTTGCCGTCGGTGTCGGTGACGTAGCCGCTGATTGTGCCGTAAGGTAGGGCATAGTAGCACATGAGCGGAATGGGCATGTAAAACACGCGGTTGATTTCAAACTTCACGTCAACGACGCCTTTGCCCGCTTCGTCCTTGACGTGCCATACTTTTGCTTTCTTTTTGCCTTTTTCGTGCGTGAATACGACGGGCGGCATGGGGAAGGATTTGTCGTCAATCCATATGACGTTTTCGTTGAAACGGTGTTGGTCGACGGATTGATTGCGAGTGAGGTTGAATGCAAAATATCTCTTTTTGCCATCGTCGTCGATTTGCCCCATGGCGGTGAGCCAGTCGTAGTGCGCTTTGAAGGGATAGTAGCCCTTGTGGTCGTCGATTATGCCGACAGAGCGTTCGTTTGCGGTGTAGACTTTGCCGTTGAGCGTTATCGTGCCGCTCGCTTTGAAAAAGTCCTTCTCGCTGTAAAGCGCGTTTCTGAACGAGCCGTCCTTGTTGCGTGCAAGAGGCATCACTCCGTTTGCCAAAGGCGAAATGCGCTCAAAAGATACGTCTATCGTGAATTCACCGTCTTTGCCCTTGGTGAATCCTTTTGCGTGCGCTTTGCCGTTTGAAAAATCGTTGTCGATTCTGTACTCGCTCAACTTCGTCTTGCAATGGCAATAATCGTCGATGAGTTGCTTTGCCACGCGCGCTTTCTTTTTGGGAACGAGGTTGCGCCAACTGTAAATTTTGTTTTCCGCTTTGTCGTACCATACGAATATGGAAAATCCCATGGGTCCCGTGTTGTAGACGGCGCTGATGAGCGCGCCCTCGTCCATGTGCACTTCAAACGCCTCCCACTCGACGAGACGAGAGGATTTCATAAAATCGGGCATCCTGCTGCCGCACGGCTTGAGCGCGTCAAGAAGATTCAAGTTTTTGAAGGGCGCGTCAAACGTGCCGAAATGCACCTTGCCGTTTTCAACGATTGAGTCGGGCGTCTCAACCGGCAGACGCGTCGAACTGATGTAATCGGGTAAATTGCTCATAATTTTCTCCGTTGATATATTCGTGATATACTATGAAAATTGTAACACAAACGTTTTGCACAATCAATACGTAAGGAAAAAATTTTACACAAACGTATGATAACGTCGGTTTCGGGTTGCAATAAAAGGCAAAATGCGACGAAATATATCGTAATGCGACGAAACGCGTTGAAACACATCGAAACGTGACGAAATGAGCCGCAATTTGATATGTCGACAAATAAATAAGAATAAAATGTTTTCGTTTCCCTTTTTAATCTGCGCTTTGATGTGGACATTTGCGATTATATTTATTAAAATATACTTGTAAAATAACATCATAATTCAAAAGAGGTGCGTATGAGCCTGATTTCCAAAATAGTCAACGCGTTTTCGCCTACCGCGCAAAAGACGGGCGAAAAAGACGATAAAATGGGCGTTACGTCAAAAAAAATGAGGGAGAGTGCGCTCGCTATGGCGCAAGAGGGCATCGTGCTCGTCAAAAACGACGGCGTTCTGCCCGTGAAAAAAGAGGATAACGTGGCGGTGTTCGGACGTACGCAAATCAATTGGTTTTGCGTGGGCTATGGCTCGGGCGGCGACGTGAAAGCACCGTATAAAATTACGTTTGCGGACGCTCTCAAATCGCAGTCCGAAATGAAAATCAACGAGGACGTTATGTCCGCATACGAGCAGTGGTGCGCAAAACACGTTCCCGACGAGGGATTCTGG
Source organism: Firmicutes bacterium TM09-10 (assembly GCA_963586735.1). Classification (GTDB taxonomy): domain Bacteria; phylum Bacillota; class Clostridia; order Christensenellales; family CAG-917; genus CAG-475. The sequence continues at coordinate 7,511 of CAVABL010000015.1, read as the reverse complement.
GGCCATTGGCCTTTCCGCTTCGAGGAGATGCCGATAAACTCCGAGTTCGTCGATAAGGCAAGAGAAAAGTCAAGCGTCGCAATCGTCGTCATAGGCAGAGCCGCCGGCGAGGATAGAGAACAAAAACTCGTCCGAGGCAGTTTTTACCTCGCAAAAGACGAAATAAATATGCTCGACAAGGTTTGCGCCGCTTTTGAAAAAGTCGTGCTCGTGCTCGATACGGGCAACGTCATAGACTTCGAGCAAATCGCAAGATACGGTGACAAAATTTCCGCAATCGTCATAGCGTGGCAGGGCGGTATGGAGAGCGGGCGCGCCCTTTGCGACGTGCTGTCGGGCAAGGTCAATCCGTCGGGCAGGCTCACGGATTCGGTGGCGTATACGTACGGCGCATATCCCTCGGCGGTGCACTTCGGATATAAAAACTTCAACGTGTACGAAGAGGATGTTTTCGTAGGATATAGATTTTTTGAGTCGTTTGCGCCCGAAGAGGTCTTGTACCCGTTCGGATTCGGGCTTTCGTATACGACGTTTGATGTGACGGGCAGGCTCGAAAAAACTCAAAACGGCGTGAAAATCGTCGCAAAAGTCAAAAATATAGGCGAGCGTAAGGGCAAAACCGTCGTGCAGGCGTACGTCAAAAAGGCCGACGGCGTGCTCCCTAAACCCGCAAGAGAACTCGTCGCGTTCAAAAAAACCGACGAACTCGACGTCGGACGGGAATGGGAATTTTGCTTTGACGTCGACGAGGAAAAACTCTCTTGCTACGACGAGGAAGGCGCGACGGGATATAAGGCGTGCAATGTGCTCGAATACGGCGAATACGAATTTTTCGTCGGGGAGAACGTGAGGGACGCAAAGAGCGTGGGATGCGTGAGTTTCGACAAAAAGATAACGAGCGAATGTCACACGGCTTGCTCGCCGCAAAAGGATTTGTCCGTGCTTTTGGAACATAGCGGCGTTCTTGAAAAATGTCCCGACCTCGCAAAGTTTTCGGGGTTTGAAACGGAGGAAGAATTCGCCGAAAAAATGAACGAATTCTCCATTCAAGACATTGAAAGATTTGCAAATTCCGCTCTGTATATGCTTGAAAACTTCGGGTGGAAATTCCGCACCGTGCACGCTCAAAGCGGCTATCTAAAAGAGAGAATCGAAAACAATATTCCAAAGGAAATTGCGCAGAATAAGGACTTGAACGTGTCGTTTGACGACGTTAAACGCGGTGTTGCGACAATTGACGAATTCTTGTCGACACTCTCCGACGAGGAACTCGAAACGCTTTGTCACGGCGATTTGCGTATGAACAGTCCGCGCGGAGCAAAGGGTAACGCCGGGGTGTTCGGGGGCATATGCGAGAGTTTGGAAAAAAGGGACGTGCCTTGCGCAACCGCTACGGACGGGCCGAGCGGAATAAGGCTTTGCCAAAAGGCAAGTTTGCTGCCGTGCGGAACGTGCATAGCGTCGTCCTGGAACGAGGACCTTGCGCAAAAACTCTATGAGTGCGTGGGCGAGGAAATGCTTGAAAAAGGATCGGACGTGCTTCTCGCGCCGGGGATGAATATACATAGAAACGTGCTCTGCGGACGTAATTTTGAATACTTTTCGGAAGACCCTCTCCTCACAGGGAAAATCGCAAGCGCAATCGTAAAAGGGATTCAGTCAAGGGGCGTGGCAAGTTGCGTCAAGCATTTTGCATGCAACAATCAGGAAAAATATCGCTATATAAACGACAGTCGTCTGAGCGAGCGCGCGCTGAGAGAAATCTACCTCAAAGGGTTTGAAATCGTCGTCAAAGAGGCAAAACCTCTTGCCTTGATGACGTCGTATAACAAGATAAACGGCGTGTATTCGTATCATAATTACGACCTCGTGAATACGATTTTGCGAGGCGAGTGGAAGTTTGACGGCCTCGTCATGACGGACTGGTGGACGAGAAAAGCGAAAAATCCGCTCTTCAAGGGCGTTGACGACAATGCGTACAGGGTGCGAGCAGGCGTCGATTTGCTTATGCCGGGCGGCGAGCGTATTTCGGGAAAATACGACGGTTCGACGCTTAAATCGCTGAAAAACGGCGGACTGAAACGCTCGGAACTTCAAACGGCGGCAAAACATACGCTCGAATTTTTGCTCAAAACGCAGAGCGTGCGAGAGCGTGATTGACAGAGCGACGCAATATATTGCTCACGCAACGATAAATCGAGGACAATATTCCCTTGACAAATGCGACGTTCGGGGTTATAGTTTTTTCATCAAACAGGAGGCAGAATAAAAGTTTTATGAGCAAAACGGCAGTTTTGGGTAAATCGAATTCCTTCTCTTCTGCTTTCGAGGCAGTTTCTTTTGCGCGCGCTTTTCGATTTTTTGAGGGCGCATACTACTATTAC
>CAVABL010000015.1:0-5117 GCA_963586735.1 Firmicutes bacterium TM09-10 | reverse complement strand
GGACGCTGACGGTCGATAGTTTCGGATATAAAAAAACGGCGATTCCTTTGCGGAGTCGCTTTTTTTGATACAAGAGGCGATTTTTCGACAAAACGTGCCAAACGTGTGCAAAATCCGCCAAAATATTTGAAAAAATCGAATATTGTGAGCAAAAATCGTGGATTTATAATCATTCTTGATTATAATGTACTAAAAGAGGTATTTATGCAAGACATCAAACAATCAAGGCAAATCATCAACGAAGTGGACGAGCAAATGGCGCATCTGTTTGAAAAACGTATGCAGGCGTGCGAGCAGATTGCGCTGTATAAAAAAGAGAACGGGCTGAGCGTGAGAGACAGCGAAAGAGAGGCGCAAGTCGTCGAAAACAACGCAAAACTTATCCAAAACCCGACGCTCGTGCCGTTTTATGAGGATTTCATCCGCGCAACGATGGACGTGTCCTGCAAATATCAGGCGGCACTTATGAGAAAAATGAAGGTCGCGTATTGCGGAATCGAGGGCGCGTTTGCGTATATCGCCGCAAAAAAGATGTACCCAGACGCAGAATATATCGCGTTTTCAAACTTCCAGGACGCGTACGAGGCAACTCAAAACGGAGAGTGCGATTGCTCGGTGCTTCCGCTTGAGAACAGTTATGCGGGCGAGGTCGGCGAGGTTATGGATTTGATTTTCTCGGGCGCGTTGCACGTGAATCAGGTCATTGACGTGGCTATTGCGCACAACCTCATCGCAAAAGAGAGCGTGAAAATCGAGGATATCAAAACCGTGGTCAGTCACCCGCAGGCTCTTGCGCAGTGCGACGGATATATAAAAAAACACGGCTTCGAAACGAGAGCTTACTCAAACACCGCGCTCGCCGCAAAGTTCGTTTCGACGTCGGAAGATAAATCGGTTGCGGCAATCGCGTCCGACGAAACGGCAAAAATCTTCGGGCTGGCTTTGTTGCAGACGCAAATCAACGACAATCCAAACAATACGACGCGTTTTGCGGCGTTCTCGAGGGCGGAAAGTACGCCCGTGTCCCTCGGCGTGAGAGAGGATGAAAACTTTATCCTTGCGTTCACCGTCAAAAACGAATCGGGCGCGCTTGCAAGCGCACTGAATATAATCGGCGCGCATAACTTCAATATGCGTACGCTCCGCTCCCGACCGATGAAAGATTTGCAGTGGAACTACTACTTCTACATCGAAGCAGAGGGCAACGTCCGCACCGAAAACGGCAAGGATATGTTGCAGGAATTGTCCGCTCTGTGCGCAAAACTCAAACTCGTGGGAAGTTATTTTGCGCATAACGTGAGGTGAGTATGATTTTGAAATCCAAAGCAAAAGGCGACTGTTACGATATAGTCGTCGAGAGCGGATTGCTCGAAAAAGTTAGCGATTATATCGACCTCGACAGGAACGTGCTTCTCGTCACCGACGACGGAGTGCCGCCCGTTTTTGCATCGTACGTCGAGAACGCAAGCAAAAATTGCGTGAAAGTGTGCCTAAAACACGGCGAAAAAAGCAAGAATTTCGATAACTTCAAAAAAATCCTCGCCGTTATGCTTCAAAACGGGTTCACCAGAAAGGATTGCGTGGTTGCTCTCGGCGGCGGCGTTGTGGGCGATATGGCGGGATTCGCCGCTTCGTGCTATATGCGCGGTGTGGATTTTTTCAATATTCCGACGACGCTCCTCGCTCAACTCGATTCGTCGATAGGCGGGAAAACCGCTATCGATTTTGAGGGCGTAAAAAACGTCGTGGGCAGTTTTTACGAACCGAAAAAAGTGCTGATTGACGTCGATACCCTCAAAACGCTTGACGAAAGACAACTGCACGCGGGACTCGTCGAGGGAATCAAAATGGCACTCACCTCAAACGCAAAACTGTTTGAATTCATCGAGGATAGCACGAATCTCGAAGAGGATTTGCTCTGCATCGTGCAAAGCGCGCTCATCATCAAGCGCGACGTCGTCGAAAAAGACCCGAAAGAAAAGGGACTGCGCAAAGTGCTCAATTTCGGGCATACTATCGGGCACGCAATCGAGAGCGCAAGCGAGGGGAAACTTCTGCACGGCGAGTGCGTGGGCATAGGTATGATTCCTATGTGCTCGAAAGACGTGCGTGAAAGACTTGTCAAAGTGCTCGAAAAATACGACTTGCCGACGAGGGCGGACGTGGATAAGAAAAGACTGCTCGAACTTATGTCGCACGACAAAAAGTCGGAAGGCGACAAGATTTGCGCCGTCATCGTGGACGCTCCCGGCGCGTTCAGATTTGAAGAAATGACCGCAGAGGAAATTTTGAAAAGAGAGGAAAATTTATGAAAAACACGTTTGGACAAAGCATTGCGCTCACCGTCTTCGGAGAGAGTCACGGCGCAGGAGTCGGCGTCGTGCTTGACGGCATTTGCCCCGGAATCGAGGTGAACGACAAGGATATAAAAAACGCTCTTGCAAAGCGCGCGCCGTCTATGTCAACCGACACGGCAAGGCGTGAAAGAGACGCGTATCAAATCCTCTCGGGCGTGTTCGAGTGCAAAACTACGGGTGCGCCCGTCTGCATTTTTATCCCCAACGAAAACGCCGACAGCAAGGCGTACGAATACGGCGTTGCGCGTCCGTCGCATGCGGATTACACCGCTTTTTGCAAGTACGGCGGATTTGAAGATTATCGAGGCGGCGGACACTTTTCGGGACGCGTTACGGCGGGAATCGTTGCCGCGGGCGCAATCCTCAAAACCGCGTTGAAGGGGCTTGGAATCTCCGTCGGGACACATATCCTTGAATGTGCAAACGTGCGCGATAATGAGTTTGACGATATACAAAACGAGGTTTTAAGTCTCGATTGTGCAAAATTCCCCGTTTTGAACGAGGATAAAGCAAGCGAGATGATTGCGCGCATAGAAGAAGCAAAGGCAAGACTCGACAGCGTCGGCGGAATCACGCAAACGGCAATCGTCGGCGTGCCGTCGGGAATAGGCGAACCTATGTTTGACAGCGTCGAAGGGACGCTCTCGCACGCACTGTTTGCGATCGGCGGCATAAAGGGCATAGAGTTTGGAAAGGGATTTGCAATGAGCAAAATGCTCGGCTCAACCGCAAACGACGCGTTTGTCGTCGAGGACGGAAAAATCAAAACCGCAACCAATAATAACGGAGGAATCAACGGCGGAATTTCAAACGGTATGCCGATTGTGTTCAACTGCGCCGTCAAACCTACTCCCTCCATCGCGCAAAAACAAAATACCGTGAATTTTGTGGACGGCAAGGAAACGACAATCGAAATCAAGGGAAGACACGACCCCGCAATCGTGAGAAGAATTTGCCCCGTCATCGACAGCGTGAGCGCGCTCGTCGTTTGCGATTTGCTTGCGCAAAGATTCGGGACGGACATTTTCAGAAAGGGGATGAGTTTATGAAATACGGTCTCATCGGGGAAAAACTCGGACATAGTTATTCGTGCGAGATTCACGCGCTCATTGCCGACTACGACTATGAGCTGAAACCGTTTGAAAAAAGCGAGGTCGAGGGATTTTTGCGAGAAAGAGATTTTTGCGCGATAAACGTCACGATTCCGTATAAGGAAACCGTGATGCCATACCTCGACGGCGTGTCGGACGAGGCAAGGGCTATCGGCGCGGTCAATACAGTCGTCAATAAGGGCGGAAAACTGTTTGGATTCAATACGGATTTTTACGGAATTAAGGCTCTTTTGCAGAAGGCGGACGTCGACGTGCGCGGAAAAAACGTGCTCGTTTTGGGCACGGGCGGCACGGCAAAGACGGCAACGGCGGTGATGAACGCTCTCGGCGCAAAGTCCGTCGTGAAAGTGTCGCGCTCAAAAAAAGACGGCGCAATCGACTACGACGAGGCTTTGAAAAGAAAAGATACACAGGTGATTTTCAACGCTACGCCGGTCGGGATGTTTCCGCACGACGAGGGTAAACCAATAGACGTTGCCGCTTTTGAAAATCTCGAAGGTGTGCTTGACGCGATATACCATCCGCTCGATACGAACCTCGTTTTGCAGGCAAGGGAGAAAGGCTGCAAGGCAATGGGCGGACTTTATATGCTCGTCGCGCAGGCGGTGTATGCGTCGAGATTGTTTTTGTCAAAAGGCATTGACGATATAAAGATAAGCGAGATTGACGAGGCGTATGAAAAAATCCTCGCGATGAAGAAGAACGTCGTGCTTGTCGGGATGCCGTCGTCGGGAAAATCCACCGTCGGCAAGAGGGTTGCAAACGCGCTCGGAAGAGAGTTTGTCGACACCGACGAGGAAATCGTCAAAAGAATAAATATGCCGATTGCGGAATTTTTTGCAAAGTTCGGCGAGGGCGAATTTCGCAGAATCGAGAGTGAAGTCGTTGACGAGATTTCAAGAAAAAGCGAGATTGTCATTGCAACTGGCGGTGGCGTGATCCTTGCAAAAAACAATGTTTATGCGCTGAAACGCAACGGTAAAGTGGTGTTTTTGAATAGAAGTCTTGAAAATTTGACAGCAACGGCATCAAGACCGCTCGCCTCGAAAAAGCAGGACGTCGAAAATCTTTTTGCTGTGCGCTTGCCGCTTTATAAGGCTTGCGCGGACATCGAAATCAAAAACGACGGATGTGCAAGAGAGGCAATCGATAAAATCGTGAAGGAGTTTCAAAAATGAAAATACTCGTGCTGAACGGACCGAATATAAATATGCTCGGCATACGCGAACCGCAAATTTACGGCAATAGAAGTTACGGCGATTTGATTGCGCAAATTCAAAATTTCTGTGATGGAAAAGGCATAGGAGTTGAGTTTTTCCAATCAAATCACGAGGGCGCGCTCATCGACAAAATTCAAGAAGCGTACTTTGAAAAAATTGACGGAATCGTCATAAATCCCGCCGGATATACGCATACGAGCGTTGCTATTGCCGACGCGCTAAAGGGCGTGAATATTCCGTTTGTCGAGGTGCACATTTCTAAAATCGACGAGAGAGAGGACTTCAGACAAATAAGTTTCGTGAGAAATTACGCCGTGAAAACCATTGTCGGCAAGGGATTCGAGGGGTATTTGGAAGCGATTGAGGTGCTGGAGAAGGCGACTGCGATGCAATGATATACTGCGATTGCGACGAGGTCGCAATCAATG
>CAVABL010000014.1:12616-15160 GCA_963586735.1 Firmicutes bacterium TM09-10 | reverse complement strand
GATGCGTTTGATTGCGGACTTTTCGAGGCGTGATACCTGCGCTTGCGATATTCCGACGCTCTGACTGATTTCAATCTGCGTTTTGCCGTCAAAATAGCGCATTCGCACGATTTGCAACTCTCTTTCGGGAACACCTTTCAACGCCTCGTACAGCGCAATTTTTTCCGTCCAATTTTCGCAATTTTCCTTTTTATCTGCAAGTTGATCGATGAGTTCTTGTCCCTCATCGGCATCGTTGTAAACCTGCTCGTAGAACGACAACGGCTCACTTACTGCGTCAAGGGCACAAGCAACCTCGCAAAGAGGAATGCCTATCTCTTCTGCAATCTCGGTCATTGTCGGATCGTTTGAATTGCACTTTAACAAGTCTTCCCTTGCTTTGAGTGCTTTGTAGGCGGTGTCGCGCATGCTTCTTGACACTTTTATCGTCGTGCGATCGCGTATCGACCTGCGCATTTCGCCGATTATCATTGGCACAGCGTAGGTTGAAAAGCGCACGTCGAGATTGACGTCAAAGTTTTCAAGCGCTTTCAAAAGCCCCACCATGCCCACTTGAAACAAGTCGTCGGCACTTTCGGAAGATTTTGAAAATCTGCCCACGCACGACAAAACGAGGCGCATATTTGCCCTCAAAAACAAGTCGCGCGCCTCGCAATTTCCTCGTTTAATTTCCAAAAGCAATTTGTCGCAATCCTTTGCGCTCAATTTCGGAAGAGTTGACGTGTCGATTCCGCATATCTGAACTTTGCCCATACAAACCTCCTTTTGAGTATGTACAAGCAAAAAACGATTTTATCTAATTAAATATACTATTTTTGTGTTACTTGCAAAGTTTGCGCCTCGATACGATTGAAAAAACAAAGCCTTCAGCCGAGGATGGCAATGCGCTCAACCGAGTTTTAGCATATCCTTTTTCATGTTGTCGACAATCTTTTTTTCAAGACGCGATATGTAGGATTGGGATATGCCCATCATGTCGGCAATTTCCTTTTGCGTCATCTCCTCTTTTCCGTAAAGACCGAATCGCAGTTCAAGAATCTGACGCTCTCTTTGAGGCAGTTTGTCAAAAGTGTTTTTGAGGATTTGTCGCTCGTCGGTTGCCTCGACTCTGTTGTAAACCGAGTCAACGTCCGTGCCTATAACGTCGCAAAGAAGAAGCGCGTTCCCCTCCCAATCAACGTTGAGCGGCTCGTCAAGCGAGACTTCCGTCCTTTGCTTGCCCGTTTTTCGCAAATGCATGAGAATTTCGTTTTCGATGCACCTCGACGCAAAAGTGGCGAGTTTGATGTTTTTGTCGGGGTTGTAACTCCCAACTGCTTTGATAAGCCCTATCGTGCCTATCGACACGAGGTCGTCCATGTCTATGCCTGTGTTGTCAAAGCGTTTTGCGATATACACCACAAGCCTCAAATTGTGCTCTATGAGCGACAATCTCGCCTCCTCGTCGCCGGCAAGATATCTGCTCACTGTTTGCGTCTCTTCGTCGGGCGTCAGCGGTGACGGGAGCGAATTGCCCTGCGATATGTAATTGACAAAATTTTTCTTTTTTAATCCTAACTTTTCAAGCAGTTTTTGAAACAACGCCGTGATTTTGTTTTTCATATATTATCTCCGTATTTTCTGTTTTTATGACGACAAACGCAAGTTTGCAAAATTTTTTTATTGGGTGTTTAAAACGAAAATCAACCGTTTAGAACATCGAATTTTGCAATATTATGTCGTAATCGCCAAACGAGCAGTCACTCATCGCGCCAAGCGCGTTGCAAGACCTTTGGTCGACTCTCACGCAGTCGAAAGAGGCAAGCGGCAAACATTTTTCACCGCTCACCGTTTTTATGCTCACATACCCTTCAAGGCGTTTTGCTTCAATCTTTTTGCAGGCGGATTTTGACAGAATCATCACCGGCAAACCGCTGAAATCGTCAACGAGCAAGTTGCCGCTGTCGCACAATCCTTTGAGTGTGATTTGCTTGCCGCCAGCGAATAACGTAACTTCACTCACACGTTTTCCGCTCTCGCTTCTTTTCTTTGACAGAGCGTGCGCAAAAGCAATGCATACGGCAAGAGAAAGCGCAACGAGTCCAAGCGTCGCATACGAATTCAAATTCACTTTAAAAGCGTATGACAAACCATACACGACGCCACCGACAAGATATGTAACGAGGCAAAAACAAACGAGTGTTATAAGATAATCGATCGTCCTGTCCTTTTTGCACGTTCCGTCCGTTTTGAACGCCACGAGCGCAAACAGCGGCGCAAGCAAAATTTTGATTGCAATTCTTGCCCGATCGGGCACGACGGCGTATGCCGTTGCAATGACTGCCCCGATTGCAGACGCAAAAATCAACCTCGCTTTTTTTATGCGTTTTCTGCGCAAAAAAATCGTTGACAAGGATATGAACAAATCAACCGCAAAGTTGTTGAAAAGCACAAGTTCAACGTAAACGCTCATACGTTGAACATAACTCAAAATACGTGCAGAAACTTTCCTTTTTTGTCGGTGAAACACAAAAAATCCCCGCAAAATTGCGAGGATTTTTCACG
>CAVABL010000014.1:2862-12578 GCA_963586735.1 Firmicutes bacterium TM09-10 | reverse complement strand
GGATTAGAATGTCGATTTCCAATCGATATTCGTTATTCGTCGGGTTTGAAAGTCGATTTTTCAATCTCTGTCCTTTTTCAATCTGCGCAAGAACGTCGGCACTTGTTTTTTCGTGACATCGATTCTCGATGACTGAATTTCACTCTCTCTTGCGACCGGTTGAGGTTGAGGAGCGGGTTCGACCTGCGGAACGACGGGTTGAACGGGAGCGGGTTGCGCAACCGGTCTTTGCATTTGACCGAACACCGGTCTATTTGCAAAGATATCTTGATTGAAAACGGGTTGCTCGACTTCTTGTTGCTCATCGTTTTCGACTTCGTTGTCGCCTGCCGCCGCTTGCGAAAGCGCGGTTGCAAACGATTTGGGAGGTTGAGGAGCACTACTTCTTGCAGGAGCAACGTTTCTGTCAACGAACCCCGTTGCGATGATTGTGATTTCGATGTCCTTTTTGTCGGGAACAAACGCCGTGCCGAGAATGATGTTTGCGCTCGGATCGACGACTTGTTTGACGATGTCGCAAGCCTCGGTGACTTCGCCCAAAAGCATATCGTCGCCGCCCGTGATGTTGACGATGATGCCCGTTGCACCCTCGATGTCCGTTTCAAGAAGGGGCGAGAACACTGCGCCGCGCACCGCCTCGATGACTCTCTTTTCACCTTTGCCGTATCCGATGCCCATATGCGCAAGACCTTTGTTTGAAAGGATTGTGCGCACATCCGCAAAGTCGAGGTTGATGAGTTCGGGATTTGCGATGACGTCGCTCACACCCTGAACGCCCTGGCGCAAAACATCGTCGGCAATTTCAAACGCGCGTTTGAACGAGATGTTTTTGTCAAGCACTTCGATGAGTTTCTGGTTGGGGATGACGAGGAGCGTATCCACGAAATTTTTGAGGTTTTTGATGCCCTCTTCCGCGTTTTTCATGCGTTGAGCACCCTCGAAATTAAACGGTTTCGTAACGACGGCGACCGTGAGAATGTTCATAGATTTTGCAATCTCTGCAATGACGGGGGCTGCGCCCGTGCCGGTGCCGCCGCCCATACCTGCGGTGATGAACAAAAGGTCGATGTCTTTGAGTGCGGCTTTGATGCGTTCGCGGGATTCTTCGGCGGCTTTTCTGCCGATTTCGGGATCGGAACCCGCGCCCAGACCGCCAGTCATGTTTGCGCCGAGTTGGATTTTGCAATGCGGAGGAACGAGGGACATGTTGAGCGCTTGCATATCGGTGTTCATAACCACGAAACTCGCACTCTTGATGCCGGCTCTGACCATGTTGTTGACGGCATTGTTTCCGCCACCGCCAACGCCGACGACGACGATATTCGCCTTGCCGGGTTTCTTTTGAGAAACGGGTTGATACTCCTCTTGAGTTTGCTCGGGTTGAACTTCCTGTTGTTGTTCGTCCACGACTTCCTCTTGCACGGTTTCCTCTTCCTCTTGAGAAGTTTCATCGCTCGGTGTCCAACCGAATTTTTCAAAATCTATCATTTTTTACCTCCGTTGAATAACTTTTTTATAAACGCTCCGAAGTCGAACTTTGAGAGATTGTCTGCCATAACGAGCAAGGACGCCTTGTCGGAATCCTCTGGTTTGACGAATCCCGGGAGTTTCGGAGTGATGATTTCAATGTTTTTGCCGAGTTGTTCGCTCAGATATTTTTTTGCGCCTCTCATCGAAGCGATGCCCTCGCCCGTGAGATAAATCGGCATATACGACGGTGCGTCTTCTTCGATTTCCTTGAGAATGTCGCCGATGATGTCGGCAAACACGTCAAGTCGATTTTTTGCGATTTCGCAAGCGTCCTGCGCATAGACTGCATTTTCACCGTCGCTCACCAAAACCGCCTCGTCGCTGTAATTGAGGTTGAGGTCAACGAGGCGTTTTGCCTCTTCCGCCATTTCGTACGGCACGTCGAGTGCCTCGAAAATGTCCGCGCTTATGTGCGCTCCGCCCATTGAAAACGACTTCATGTCGAGGATGCCCTCGCCCTTTGCGATGCAAACCGACGACGACAGATAGCCGATGTCGATGAGCATATACACGCTGTCGCGCTGCTCTTTTTCGAGCAAAGACATGCACTCTGCCCAGCACGTAGCAACGTATCTAACGTCGTTAAACCCGAGCTCGTTTGCAACCTGATCGAACATGCTCACGAACGCTTTTTCGCAAAGCATATAACTCACGCAAGCCTCGATCTCGGACGCATTCATATCTCGTACGTCGCTGTAAATTTTGTCCTGTCCGTCAATCGCAAAATAGATTGCCGAAGTGTTGATCGTCAAATATTTGTCGTGATCGAAATCGTCGCCTTTTTTGAGAAGATAGGATATGTCGTCGTCGATGATGCGGCGTTGTCTGTCAAGGCGCACTGAAACTTCCTTAGTGACGACCGTGACAAACTCGGCAGGAACGCCGATAAAGAGTCTCTTTGTGCGCGAGCCTGCTTCCTTCATGGCGTCAATCAAAACGTCTTTTGCGATCTGCACCGTTTCGTTTTGATCGAACCACTCTCCGTTTTCATAGCCCTGGTGTTGCTTCTCGACGACAGACTTTATGCCAAAAACACTCTGCGCTCTCTTTGCGCCCACGATGGCGCTTGCGATGCGGGAGTTGACGTTCAAAACGGCGATGTCTTTTGTGAAAATCGAACCCATATTCTGCCTCATTCTCTTCAAAAAATACGCAACGCGCGCATTATTTATAATATTATTATATAAAATACTTATCGTGTCAATGGATTTTTTGCAAAATTTTGTCGAATTTCCTTATTTTCGGACAAAAACGACGTTCTATTGTCAAATTGACGTGCCTCATCTGTCGTTTGCACGCAAGCAATAGCCCCCGAGCGAGCAGAATATATCCTCGATACGCTCGTAACCTCTGTCGATGTATTTCACTCCGTACACTCTGCATTCGCCCCTTGTTTTCATTGCGGCAAGACAGAGCGCCGCTCCCCCTCGCAAGTCGTTTGCCCTCACGATTCCGCTGTTTATTACGTACGGCGAATCGGGTTTTTGCGAGCCGAAAACCGTTGCGACGTTGTTTTCGACTTTCAATCGCACGCCGAGTTTTTCAAGTTCTCTTGCGTGAGCGAATCTGTTTTTGAACACCGTTTCGTCAATGACGCTCACTCCGTCCGAAAAGCACGCCGCCGAGAGAATTTGCGGTTGCAAGTCCGTTGGAAAAAGCGGAAAAGGCGCAGTCGACACGTGAACTGCGTGCATACGGCCGTTCGAGCGCACGCGCATGAAAGAGTCGTCACCGTCGATTTTGCAGTCTTTGTTTTTCAAAACTCCGACGAGCGCGCCGAGATGATTGATATTTGCTCCGTCGATTCGAACGTCTCCTCCGCAAAGCGCGGTTGCAATCAAAAGCGTGCCGGCAACGATTCTGTCGCCGACGGGAGTTATCTTTGCGCCACCGAGTTCGTTCACTCCCTCGACGTTCATCACCGACGTTCCCTCGCCGCTTATGCGCGCGCCCATTGCGCGCAAACATTGCGCGAGCGAGATTATCTCTGGTTCTCTTGCGCAGTTGACGAGCGTCGTTCTTCCTTTTGCGAGCGTTGCGCACATAAGCAGATTTTCGGTTGCGCCGACGCTTGGATATTTCATTAAAATTTTTGCGCCGAACAGATTTTTTGCCTCACAACGAATGCCTCGCTCGCTTACGCTCACGGTTGCACCCATTTTTTTGAGTCCGTCAACGTGGATATCGAGCGGACGAATCCCTATGTCGCAACCGCCGGGAAAGGACGTCTCGACCTCGCCGAGAGTTGCAAGCAGAGCGCCGAGCATAAACATCGACGAGCGCATATCCTTGCTGAGCGAATCATCGACGCGCGTGCGTGTCGCCTGTGAGCGCACGGTTATGCGCCTGCCCTCGCGCACTACGTCCGCTCCCAAATTGCACAGCAATTTCGCCATTGCGTCCACGTCGGATATGTAAGGACAATTGTTGATGACGACGTCCTGTTTCGAGAGTATGCCTGCCGCCATAATAGGCAAAACGGCGTTTTTTGCGCCCGTGACTTCGTATCGCCCCTCGAGTTGATTTCCCCCGACTATTTTCAAATATTGCTCACTCATAATTTTCCCTCCTCGACAAACCTCAAACGTTTTCAAAATCCCTCACGCCGAAATACCTCGTTGAATTCTTCGCTATGCTTTCGAGCACGCCGACGGCGCACAAATACGCAACGAGCGAACTTCCCCCTGCGCTCATAAACGGCAACGGCAAACCCGTCGGCGGTATCGCTCCGCACACGACAGCCATATTGAGCATTGCCTGAATTACCGTCACGGCGGTTATGCCGAGGGCAAGATAGCACGAATATCTGTCGCTCGCCTCTCTTGCGATTTTCACGCCCCTGCACGCAAAAACGAAAAACGCCAGCATAATCGCAACGATGCCGAATATCCCCGTCTCCTCACCCACGACGGACAAGATGAAATCACTCTCGGCAAACGGCAAAAACAAATATTTCTGCCTCGACTCGAACAATCCCACCCCGAAAAGTCCGCCGCTTGCAAGCGCATAATAGGACTGAATGAGTTGATACCCCTCTTCGAGCGGAGATTCCCACGGATCGAGAAACGCCAAAAGTCGTTGCATACGGTAAGGTTCGATCACGACAAGCAAAATCGCACCGATTATCACGGGCACGCAAAGTATTGCGAGGTGTATTTTTTTTGCGCCGCATGCAAAGAGCATGACGAATATAACTCCGACGACGCACATCGTGATTGACATGTTCGGTTCGAGCATAATGAGCACGCACACCGCCCCTCCCAAAAACAGCACAAAAAGCAAATTTCCGAATTTTGTCATATCCGCGCCGCTCGCAAACGCCGCAATTGCCATAACCATAAAAAACTTTGCGTACTCGCTCGGTTGCACGGTGAAAAATCCGATGTTGAGCCATCTCTTTGCGCCGTAACTTTCGACTCCCGTGACGGGCAGAAACACCGCACCCAACAGTACAAGTCCCAAAAGATACAAAAACGGCGAAAGTTTTTTGAGCGTCGTCGATTTTACGTTTGACAACAACACGCTTAAAAGCGCCCCTATCAAGAGCGCGACCGCTTGCGTTTTTACGTATCGAAACGCGTCGCCCGTCTGGATTTTTGCAGAATAGCAAGAGGCGGAATAGATGAATACAAGTCCAAAAAGACTCAGCGACGTTGCAACGATTGCAAGCGGAAAATCGGCTCTGCCTTTGTTGAGCGGCAACAATCCGACGTCGCTCTTGCGCGAGGCGCGTGCGCTTACGCGCTTATACGCCCGCTCACTTGCAGGCGTGCGTGTACGCGTTTTTGTCCTCACGCTCGAAAGCGTGCCCGTACGACTGTGTCTACTCTCCCTCGCGAACGTGTCCGCGCACTTGTGCGAATTCTCGCTTGCGCGCGTGTTTATGTACGTGTCGGCTCGCTTGCGCTCGCTCGCTCTTACATGCGCACTTGCTCGCACGCTTATGCGCTCACGCTTGTGTGCAATCGCGCCTTGCGAGTGTGAAAAATATTCCGCCCGTTCACTCATCTTTTTGCTATATAATCGGCAAGTCGGGCGTCGAATTTCTTTCCTCTCTCCTCAAAATTTTCATAGAGGTCGAAACTCTTGCTTGCAGGCGAAAACAGTATGCTATCGCACTCGAACGTCTTTGCAAAATCAAACGCCGTTGCAATCGCTTCATCGAGGTTTACGCACTTTTCGATATCGTCGAAACCGGCGTCTTTTGCGGCGCGCAATATATCGTCTGCGTTTTCACCCTGCACGGTGATTGCCTTCACGTTTTCGGGCAGGCGTGCAAACAAACTTTCAAAGTTCTCTCCTCCCTTGCAACCGCCGAGCATAAGAGTGCAATCTCCGACGCCCGAGCAGGCGCAGATACACGCGGACACGTTTGTGGATTTACTGTCGTTGTAAACGTAAATCCCCTTTGCAATCGAAACGAGTTGCCGACGGAATTTAGGTCTTTTGAAGTCAGACAGTGCGGACGCAACGCAAAAAGCGGACGCACCCTTCGTCATGCAAACGGCAACTGCGGCAAGCACGTTTTGCACTTCCTCGCCCTTGAAGTCGACCTCATCGAGCGGAAGAACGGGATTGCCTTTGAAACATATGAAATTTGAGGATATATATGCGCCCGTCGGTTCGATATGTTCAAGCGAAAACGGCACTTTTTGCGAGATTGCCTCGCTTGCCATATCGCACACGATATCGTCGTCGGCGTTAAAAACGATGTAGTCACCCTCCCCCTGCGCATGAAAAATATTCGCTTTTGCGTTGCGATAGTTTTTCATACTGCCGTGTCGCGACAAGTGGTCGGGTTTTACGTTGAGAACAACCGCTATATCCGGCGAAAATCCGACGCTGTTTTCAAGTTGAAAACTGCTTGCCTCGATGACGGCGGTTTCGGTTGCGTCGAGTTTGTCGGCAATGGACGAAAACGGCACGCCTATGTTGCCCACTGCGTGCGAGTGCACTCCCGCTCTTTTGAGTATGTGGTCGATGAGCATAGTCGTCGTTGTCTTTCCGTTCGTGCCGGTGATTGCGATTTGCTCTGCTACGCACACGCTCGAGGCAAGATTGAGTTCGCTCGTGACGGTTTTGTTTTCAAGTCTCGCGTCCAAGAGGAAATCCTTCTCGGGATTCACCCCGGGACTGAGGACGATAAGATCGGCGTCCTTGAAAACTCCAACGCTGCTCGTTGCGCGCTCGCGCGTGGGGTCGTCGTCGTAAACGATGACTTTTGCGCCCTTTTCTTTCAACAATTCGTATGCGAAAATTCCGCTTGCACCTGCGCCGTACACGACGACGTTTCTGCCGATAAGTTTCATACACTCCTCGCAAATATCAGCGTCAGCGCGCCCCCGACCATACTTGCCACAAAATATACGGTCACGATTTTCGACTCGTGCAGTCCCTTCATCTCGAGATGATGATGAAAGGGTGCCATAAGGAAAATGCGCTTTTTCGTGAGTTTGAAGTGGAGCACCTGCAATATAACTGATATGCCGGAAAGCACGTACATTATTCCCGACGTGACGATTAAAAGTGGATTTTTTGAAAAAACGGCAACACTCGCGCACGCCGCGCCCAATGCAAGCGAGCCGGTGTCCCCCATCATAATCTTTGCCGGATAGCCGTTGAATACTAGATAGCCGAGCACGCCTCCGAGCACGGAGGCGCAGAAAACGCAAAGCGACAAAATCTCTTTTGCGTACTGCTCGTTGCCAGAGGCAAGTGCGTTGGAATATATGAAAAAAAGCAACGCCCCGAATCCCAAAAAGTAGGCAACCGAGGTGTAGCCCGCAAGCCCGTCGAGTCCGTCGGTGAGATTGACGCAATTCGTCGTCGCAACGTAAGTGAGCATAACGAAAGGTATTATCCCCCAACTCATATCGAGAGTGAGCGCCGTAAACGGCAAATTTATTGCGCTTCCGACGTCTTTTGACGCATACGCAAACCAGCCTGCCGCAAAACTCAATCCCAGTTGTCCCACAATCTTCTGATATGGTTTCAGTCCGAGATTGCGCGAATATCTGATTTTGATGAAATCGTCAAGAAATCCCAGCACGCAAAAACCTGCCGTCACGGCGGCGGCAACGAGGGAAAATCGCTGAAATTCCACAATCGAAAACACAATCGTCGGCAACAGAAAAATGAATCCGCCCATAGTCGGCGTGCCGCTCTTGTGCTCGTGCTGCTTGACGTAGCCGAGCACCGTCTGTTTTGCTTTGAGTTTGCCCATCAGTTTTATCACAAGGGGCGAGGAGAGCAACGACAGTGCAACCGACGCGACGAAATACAACAAAATTTTGACGAGGCCGTTCATTATCTTGCATACCTCGCCACCATATCGAAGTCGCTGTACGGAATCTTTTTTCCCTTAATTTCAAGATAGTTTTCGTTGCCTTTGCCGGCAATCACGAGCGTGTCGCCCTCATCCATTTCGGAAAGCGCAAACCGCACCGCTTCGGGACGGTCGACGATGCACTTGACGTCTTTTATGCTCACGCCCCATTCGATTTGCCGTATTATGTCCATTGCGTCCTCGCCTCGCGGATTGTCGCTTGTGAGCACGATATAATCGCTGTATTTCGAGGCGATTTTCCCCATTTGCGCGCGCTTTGATTTGTCGCGCTCGCCGCCACACCCGAAGAGTGTGATGAGGCGCGATTTCGTCATCGTCCTTGCCGTTTCGAGCAAGTTTTTTAGTCCGTCGGGAGTGTGTGCAAAGTCAACGATAATCGTGCCTTTTTCGGTATGCAAAACGGAAAATCTGCCCTTTACCGCTTTGATTTTTCTCACAGCGTGCGCAATCGTTTCCGAGTCTATGCCGAGCGCCGCGCAAACGCTCATCGCACCCAAAAGATTGTAGACGTTGAATTCGCCAAAAAGCGACGACTTTACGTCCACTATTTCGTCGTTGAGATTGGCAACGAATCTCACTCCGTCGATATCGCACGCAACGTTCACCGCAAAGCAGTCCGCCGGATTGAACAAACCGAAAGTCGTCGTTTTGACGTCTTTCCTGTCTTCGAGGCGTTTTGCGAGCAATCGTCCGCTTTCGTCGTCAACGTTGAGCACCGCGGTTTTTGCGTTGCCGTTTTCAAAGTAGGACATTTTCACGCTGCGGTAGTTTTCAAAATCTTTGAAAAAATCGAGATGGTCATGCGACACGTTCGTCAAAATCGCAACGTCCGCTTTGATATCGGCAAGTTTTTCAAGGAAGATTGCGTGCGCGCTCACCTCTGCAATCACCACGGCGATGCCCCTCGTCCTCATCTTGAAAAACAACTCGTTGAGTTCGTACGGGTCGGGCGTAGTCAGACTTTGCCCCACTTTTTCGCCGAGAATATAGTGTCCCTCCGTGCCGATAACGCCCGTTTTCACGCCCGCAAAAGTGAGGATTGAATTTATATAATGCGCCGTTGATGTTTTGCCGTTCGTGCCGACGACCGCCACGAATTTCATATCGCAAAGCGGTTTCAAAAATCTGTTTTGACAAACCTGCGCATACGCTTTTCTAGCGTCGCTCACAAGCACGAATTTGCAATTTGACGGTTCTTTTTCCGTCAACGCCACAAAATCGCAATCTATCTCGCAAATATGTTCGTTGCCGTCGTCGCTCGAGCCTTCGAGGCAGACGAACAAATCGCCCTCCTCCACCTTTTGCGAGTGTATTTTTATCTCGTTTATCTCGGTGTTCAAATCGACGTTCGTCTTTTGTACGTCCACGCCGCAAAGCAAGTTTTCAAGTTTCATAAGTTGCGTCCTCCAAGGGTTGATACACTCATCATAATGAGTGTAGAAAACCTTTTCAACCCAACCGCAAAACAAGACAAAAACGGAAAATCTTTTCGCTTTTTCACAATGACGACCACATCACTTTCGAGCAAACGAAAGCAATGCTCTCACAATGAAAACGCCCTTGTTTTACGCAATGGAAAGAGTGCCTTTTGCGTGAGAAATCGACAATTTTCACACGGCAAATGCACGTCAACAACAAGAGAAACGGCACGACATTAAAACAAGAGCGTGAACTTTGGCACGAAAAATGCAATCAGGTGAGCAAAAGCACGACGTTGCGTTTGTCAACCTTGACGTTTGCAAGCGGATATTGTCCTTTGACTATATCGCCCTCTCCGTATATCTCGCAATATAAGCCGAGTTTTTGCAACTGTTTTTTCGCCTCACCGACGCCGAGCCCC
>CAVABL010000014.1:0-2852 GCA_963586735.1 Firmicutes bacterium TM09-10 | reverse complement strand
CCCTCAAAAGACGGCAACAAGAATTCCTCCCCCACAATCGACTTTTCTTCGCCGGTGTACACGGGTTGAATGCCGAGATACGCAAAGATTCCCTCAAAAATATTCCTCACCATAGGCGCGGCGACGAGCGAGCCGTAATACATATATCCCTTGGGTTCGTCCACGATGAAAAGCACGCCGTAGTTTGCGCCCTCGCTTGCCGAAAATCCGAGGAAAGACGATATATATTTTCCCCTTGCAATCTGTCCGTTTTCATACTTTTGCGCCGTGCCCGTTTTGCCGAGGATGTCGTAGCCCGCAATATACGCGCCCTTGCCGCTCCCCATGGTGACCACTCTTTTGAGCAGTTCCCTCATCGTGCTCGACGTGCTTTCTGAAATCACTCTGTTACCACCGCTGAGACCGTAAGTCGCAACGACGTTGCCGTTGGACGTGACCTCGCTCATTATGTGCGGAGTGATTTTTATTCCGCCGTTTATCACGCTCGACGTTGCCGCAAGCAATCCTATCGGCGTCACCGCCACAGCCTGTCCGAAACCGATACGCGCCAAATCGACGTTTTTGACGAGGTTTTCGGCAATGAAAATGCCGCTCGTCTCGCCCGTCATATCCACGCCCGTTTTCGCGCGGAGACCGAATGCGGACAGATAGTCGTAAAAAGCAGTCGTTCCCATACGCAATGCGCAGTCCATGAACACGCAGTTGCAACTTGACTCAACGCCTTGTCCGAAATCTATCGAGCCGTGACCCTTTGTCTTCCAACATCTTATTTTTTTCCCGTCGACCACCTTTGAGCCAACGCAGTAAAATTTGTCGTTTACACTCACTTTGCCCGAGTCGAGCGCGGCGGCGGAGGTGAGAATTTTGAACGTCGAGCCGGGTTCGTAAACGGATGAAACGAGTTTGCTTTTCGATGTCTCGAAAAGAGTCGTCAAATCGTCTCGCGGCACATCGTTGAGGTCAAAAGACGGATATTCGCAAAGCGCGACGATTCCTCCGCTGTTGTAGTCCATCACAAGACACGCAACGCCTTTGGGATTGAATTTTGCAACCGCATTTCTCACAACGCCCTCGACGACGCTCTGAATTCCTGCGTCGAGCGTCGTCCTCACGTCAAAACCGGCAACGGACGGCAGATAAAAACTTTGAGAGGAAATCGACCGTCCCACGAGGTCGGTTTGCGCCAAAATTTTTCCGTCGACGCCCGTAAGATATTTGTCGTAATACGCCTCGAGACCGGTCTGTCCGAAACCGTCGCTCGAGCAAAATCCGAGCAGTTGCGTCATGAAGTCGCCGTACGGATAATATCTGAAATTATCCTCGGAGTAATATATTCCCTCAAGTCCAGACGAATACACGGCGTTGAGTTGCGCTTTGGTGACTTTGGTTGCAACCGTCACCTCGCTCGTACGCTTTGAAATTTTGTTCAGCGTGCTCTCAAAATCATATCCGAAAACGTCGCAAAGAAGTTTTGCCACGCCCTCTTTGTCGGGAGTGTCGTTCGGGCGCACGAAAAGATTATATCTCGTTGCCGTTGCGGCGAGGACTTTCCCGTTTTTGTCGAGGATATTCCCTCTCGGCGCGTCCGTAGGCACGTCGCGAAGCCACTGACTCACCGCCTTGACCTGCAACGATTCGCCCTCGACGATGACAACCGCAAACATTTTTGCGAAAATAGCGCAAAACAAAAAGACCGTCAACAATATTATTGCCGACAGTCTTTTTGTTGGATTATAAAGAAGATTGGGATTTTTGTGTTTTTCAAATGCGAACTTCATATTTAGAATCTATTTCAAAAGATTCCGCAATATTCGCTTGTTGTGTCGCTTTTATCTCGGAAGTCGGAGTGACCGCCTTTCCTTCGTTGATTTTCGTTGCGTTAACGATGATGAGGGATGCAACGAGAGCGATGAGCGCAATGTACACGCCAAGAATGATTTTGCCCTTCGTATTGAGGCGAGCGCGCTGTTTTTGCTCGCTCATATCCTGCGTTTTTTGCGCCTTACGAGCAAAGAGTCCTGTGCGTTGCGTCGTTTGCGCGGCGCTGTCCTCGAACACGGGAGAATTGCTCGTCGATGTATGCGCAAGTCTTGCATAGAGTTCTTGGTCGCTTGCTCTTTCGCTGTCCTGCGCCGTAAATTCGTAAAAGCCCTGATGAGCGGGTGCTTGTTGAACTTGCGGTTGCGCGTACTGCACCTGATTGTAAGTTTGAACGGGTGCTTGCGCCTGCTGACTATATTGTTGAGGCGCATATTGCGCTCCGGGTTGCAAATTATCGTAGAAGGGATATTCTCTCGTTTGATACTCAACGGCTTGCGGAGCGATGTACGGACGAGACGCCTCGTAGTTTCTCACACTCTCGGTTGAACGCACTTCTCTTGCGGAGGGCATATCGAAATTGTAACGCGCGCTTTGAGGTTGTTGCGCAACGGGAGTTTGGCTCATGCGCGAGGATTTGAAATCTTCGTATGACGGAAAACTCGTGGCGGAATTTTGCGCCGACGCTTGTGTGTTTCTTCCCAACAATTCATCCAATGTGATTGCCATATCGTACCCCTTTTAGAATGTCGGTTTCTGTTTTTACCCCTATTAGAACACCGATTTTCCCTTCTTATAATCTTTCTTTTTATCTTGCAATTCGTATCTTTTTTTCAGATTCTTTCCACGATTCTGAGTTTTGCGCTTTGCGAGCGCGGATTGATTTTTTGCTCCTTTTCACTTGCCACGATAGGTTTTTTGTTGACAAGTTCGACTTCCTGCACTTTACCGCACACGCACACCGGAAAGTCTGGCGGACACGTGCATGCAAGATTGAGTTCTTTGAAAGCGGATTTGACGATTCTGTCTTCAAG
>CAVABL010000013.1:15520-16077 GCA_963586735.1 Firmicutes bacterium TM09-10 | reverse complement strand
GTACTAATCGTCAAGCTCGGCGTTCGATACGGTCGTCGCCTTGCGACTCCGATTCCGTCTGCGAAATCGCACATAACGTGTATAAGTAGGCTGCGAATGAGTTGTCTTTGTTACAGCGATGACTTTTGCTTGTGATGATATCCAAACTGCGTTTGGGTTGCGGAAGAATTGAAATTTGCCGCTTGGGCTGAAAGGCGCATATACCAAAAATATAGTATTATTTGATTTTGTTCGATGTAAATACAATTTTGTTCTTGAAATAACGTGTTTTTGTTGTTATAATGTAGATACAAAATAACTTTTGGAGGTTACTTTATGAGAATCGAAATTTTCGGCAAGAATTACAATCCTAGTGATTCACTCAAGGCAATCACCGAGAAAAAGTGCGCAAAACTCGAAAGACGTTTTGACGACGACAACGTTGATGTGAAGTTTACCGTGACGTATGAAAACGGCGACTACACGACGGATATGGTCGTTTCAAGCAAGGGTATCACCTATCGTGCAAGCGCCATGAGCGGCTCTCCTTTTGACAATCTCGACGAGGTTGTTCCGAG
>CAVABL010000013.1:2719-15510 GCA_963586735.1 Firmicutes bacterium TM09-10 | reverse complement strand
TCCGAGACTTCTCGGACAAATGAGAAAGCAAAAGGACATCTGGGGCAAAGACAAAAAAGGCACGCCCAACGTCTATGAAGAGGAAGGCGAAGAAGAATAAATGAAAGTCGGTATTTCGACAGCAACGTTTTTTTCAAAAGTATTGACCGAGGATTCGTTCTCGGTCATTCAACGCTGTGGAGGGGACACCTGCGAGGTGTTCCTTACCACTTTTTTTGAGTATAGGAAAGAATTTGCAAGACTTCTTGCAGAGCGCAAGGGGGATTTCGACGTGTACTCGGTGCACTCGCTCAACACACAGTTCGAGCCGCAACTTTTCAACAAAGTGCCTCGCACATACTCGGACGCGGAGGAAATTTTTCGCTCGGTGCTTAACGTGGGGCAAATTCTCGGTGCGAGGGCGTACACGTTTCACGCGCAGGCAAGGCTGAAACAGAGCGTGTACATAGACCCGAAGTTCGTCGGGGAGCGTATGAGCAAACTGGGCGCAATCGCAAACGAATACGGCATAAAACTCTGCCTTGAAAATGTGCATTGGGCAACTTTCGATTCGCCAGAATTTTTCAGGCAGATGAAACCGTACGCGCAAAATATAGGCACGGTGCTCGACATAAAACAGGCAAGACTGTCGGGTTACGATTGGAGAGAATATATTTCCGTGATGGGCGAGAGCATAACCAACGTGCACGTGAGCGACGTCAAAGACGGAAAAATAGTGATGGTGGGCAAGGGCGAATTTCCTTTCAAGGAACTCGTGCAAAGGCTAAAAGACGTCGGCTACGACGGACCGCTCATCATCGAACAATATGCAGGAAATTACGATTCTTTTGACGAGGTCAAAGAATCCGTGCAATATCTTAAAAACATTTTGGAGGCATAAAGCATATGCAAATCAAGTTTGATTTCAACAATATGATGGAATCGTCCATCGGCGAGCAGGGTATCACCGAAAAAGAGATAGACGCCGTTCTCGACAAGGCGCAGGACAGCTATGCATACTTCGAGAAAAACCGCGGCACAGGCTGGATGGGTTGGGCGGAACTTCCGTATAATCAGGAAGATATCGTCAGAGATATAATTTACACGGCGGCGGAGGTCAGGGCGCACTACGAAAACTTCGTCGTGCTCGGCATCGGCGGCAGCGCGCTCGGTCCAATGGCAGTGTTCAACGCGCTTTGCCATTTCAGATACAACGAACTCGACGCAAAAAAACGCGGCGTGAAGTTCTATGTGGAAGACAACGTCGATCCCGAACGTATGCTTGCGCTTTTGGACGTCATTGACGTTGAAAAGACTATGTTTAACGTCATCACGAAGAGCGGTGCGACGTCCGAAACGATGAGCCAATATCTCATCATCACGGATATCCTCAAAAAAAGATGCGGCAAGGACTGGGCAAAACATATAATCGCAACCACGTCCGAAAGCAAGGGCAACCTCATCAAACTCGCAAAGAAAGAGGGATTCAAAACATATTTTATCCCCGACGGCGTGGGCGGTCGTTTCAGTGAACTTTGCCCCGTCGGTCTTCTTCCGGCGGCGGTGCTCGGAATCGATATAATCGGTCTTTTAAGGGGGGCGGCGGATATGGACAAGGCATGCAACTCGTCAAATCCGTACAAGAATCCCGCACTTATGGCGGCAACGCTTCAATATATCGCAATGGAGCAAAAGGGGAAAAATATTTCCGTCATGATGCCGTATGCGGACAGTCTCAAACTCATTGCGGACTGGTATTGTCAACTTTGGGGCGAGAGCCTCGGAAAAGCCGTCGATTTTGACGGAAACGTCGTGCATAAGGGTCAAACTCCCGTCAAGTCGCTCGGCGTCACCGATCAACACTCGCAAGTGCAACTTTACACCGAAGGTCCTTTTGACAAGGTCGTCACGTTCATCGGCGTGAAAAAGTATAGAGGCGACGTCGTCATCGCAAACGGCGCGGAAGAATTTGCGGACGTCAACTTCCTTTGCGGGCACACTATGGGCGAACTCATCAACACCGAAAGAGAGGCAACCGAATACGCGCTCACCCGCTCGAAACATATGAACCGCACGATTATGCTTGACGAGGTCAACGCAAACGCTATTGGGCAACTTCTTATGTTCT
This sequence comes from Firmicutes bacterium TM09-10, assembly GCA_963586735.1. GTDB lineage: Bacteria > Bacillota > Clostridia > Christensenellales > CAG-917 > CAG-475. Next base: position 13,403 of record CAVABL010000013.1, on the reverse strand, counting down.
TCCAACTCGAAACCGCTTACTGCGGAAAGATGCTCAATATCGACACTTTCAATCAACCCGGCGTCGAGGAAGGCAAAAACGCAACGTACGCAATGTTTGACAGAAAAGGTTACGAGGCAAAGAAACAAGAACTCGAAAACGCACCGAAAAAATCCAAAAAATATATAATCTGAAAATGATTGAACTTGTGGGCGTAAGCAAACAGTATTTGTACGGGGCGAGAGTTTTTGCCCCTACGGATTTGAAAATAAGCGACGGAGAAATCGTGGCTCTTCTCGGTGACGAGGCGAGCGGGAAAACGACCTTTCTGAAAGTCGTTGCAGGTGTCACCGATTGCGACGGCAAGGTGCTTTTTGACGGCGTGCCTATCGCAAAAAAAACCGACGACGTTGTGATGATTTTTGACGACCTCGCTCTGTTTGAAAAACGCTCGTGCTACTATAACCTCGCCTATCCGCTCAAAATCAGGGGAGTGGGAAAGGATGTTGTCGACCAAACCGTCAAGGCGGCGGCAGAGAGAGTCGGCATAACCGCTTCGCTGTACGAAAGAGCGGGAAAACTCGACATCATAGACAAAAAACGGCTGGCAATCGCAAGGTTGTTTTTGAGAAAATTCAAGGTTGCGCTCGTTGACGATATAACGAGAGGACTTTGCAAGGACGAGGCGGGTGTGCTGTGGAGAGAAGTCGCGCCTATGTTGCAAGATATGGCAAAAGATGGTAAGTGCGTCGTGTTTGCAACGCGCGATAAGGACGAGGCAATTTCCGTTGCCGACAGAATCGCGGTGATGCATTACCGTCAGATAAAGCAGGTTGGGACGGTTGAACAAATAAGAGAAAATCCGTCTAATATATGGGCGGCGCAGGCGTTTGATTGCGACTTCGCATTTGAAAAGGCGAATCTTTGCAGTAGGGACGGGAAACTCGTTGCCGTGACGGAGGACGGGTTTGAAATCGATTTGCGCCACATCCGTGGCGTCGAATCTTACGTCGGAAAGGACGTGTACGTCGGATGGACAAGCGATTGCTACGACGTTGACGGTGAAAGAAGAGTGAAAGTCGGGCATGCGTACAAAACCGCATACGGATATATCCTCGACTGCGGCGACAGAAGAGTGAAATGCAACCGAAAACTCGACGAGGTCGGCACACTTCCGATAGCAAACAAGGCGTTCGTCTTTGACGAAACGAATGAAAACAGCATAATGAAGGATGCGCTATGATTATTTTGGGCATCGATCCCGGGCTTGCAACTATGGGCTACGGGGTTATCAATTCGGAAAAGGGTAACTACTCCGTGATCGACTACGGCGTTGTCACCACGCCCAAAGACTGTACGCTCCCCGAAAGACTGCTTCAACTCGAGGACGGCGTCAAGGAACTCGTCAAAACCTACAAGCCCGACAACATGTCCATCGAGGAACTGTTCTTTTCAAAGAATATCACAACGGGCATTCCCGTTGCGGAGGCGAGAGGTGTCATCTTGCTCACCGCCGTCAAAAGCCTCGGGAAAGAAGTGTACGAGTATACGCCGAATCAGATTAAACAGGCGGTTACCGGTTACGGTGGCGCGGATAAAATCCAAATGCAACATATGGTGCAGGTGCTGTTGCGTCTGAAAAGCGTACCTCGCCCCGATGACGCCGCAGACGCTTTGGCGGTTGCGATATGCCACGCGCAGACGAGCAGAATGGTGGGGAGTTTTAAAGTCCAATGATTGATTGCGACGAGGTCGCAATCAATGATATCGCACGGAGTGCGATGATATCCTCACTTCGTTCGGGTTGCGGAAGAATTGAATAATCCGCTTGCTAAATAGTGTGCGTACAAAACGGAGAAAAGGTGAAATATGTATAACTACATTCAAGGGAAAATCGTTGACAAAACATTCACGTCAATCGTTGTGGATAACAACGGAATCGGGTATGATATCGGGGTGAGCAACAATACGCTCGCCGATGTCGATATGGGCGAAATCGTCAAGATTTACACATATCTGTACGTCAAGGAGGACGAGATGTCGCTCTACGGTTTTTCGCGCAACGAAGAAAAAAAACTGTTTATGCGCTTAATCGAAATAAGCGGTATCGGTCCGAAACTCGCAATGCAGATTCTCGGCGGTTACGACCTCAAAACACTCACCGTCGCGATCGCAAGCGGCGATGTAAAGACGCTCACAAAAATCAAGGGACTCGGCAAAAAGACGGCGGAACTCGTCGTGCTCAATTTGCGAGAGCAAGCCGCAGACGACATCACGCTTTTCGACTCGCATCAGGATGCGGTTGCGGGCGAGGATATCGCCGACGCCGTGTTTGCGCTCGAGAGCCTCGGTCTTTCAAAGACGGACGCCGTGCGTGCCGCTACCGAAGCAAGCAAAGCGGTGAGCGGTGTTGAAAATATAATCGCATACTGCCTCAAAAAGTTGGGTTGATAAGATTAAAGCGGAATAAAACCACAAAGGTTGATATATGATCAAATCGCAATTTACAAAAGAAAATCAGGACTTTGACGTCACAAACAGAGTGGTGAGTTCGCTCACTATCGATGAGGACGAGCAAGAAAACAGTCTTCGTCCGCACAGCATGGACGAATACGTCGGGCAGGATAAAATCAAGAAAAATCTTGAAGTGTTTATCTCTGCGGCAAAGGCAAGAAACGACGCACTCGACCACGTGTTGCTTTACGGCCCTCCAGGCCTTGGAAAAACAACGCTTGCGCACGTCATCGCAAGCGAACTCGGCGCACAGATAAGGGTGACGAGCGGTCCTGCAATCGAAAAAGCCGCCGATCTTGCCTCGCTTTTGACGAATCTCGAAAAGGGCGACGTGCTGTTTATCGACGAGATTCACCGCCTCAATCGCAATATCGAAGAGGTGCTTTATCCTGCAATGGAGGACTTTTCGCTCGATCTCGTAACGGGCACAGGTCCTATGGCGAGAAGCATCCGCATTCCGCTCAAACGCTTTACGCTTATCGGTGCGACTACGAGGGCGGGTATGCTTTCAAGCCCTCTTCGCGACCGTTTCGGAATGTCGTTGCGCCTTGAAATGTACACCGACGAGCAACTGAAACGCATTGTTATGCGCTCGGGCGGAATACTCGGAATCGCAATTGACGAGGACGCCGCGCTCGAAATCGCAAAACGCTCTCGCGGCACTCCGCGTATCGCAAACAGACTTTTGCGACGTGTCAGAGATTTTGCGGAATATGAGAAACTTGACAGAATCAATCTCGCAATCACGAAGAAGGCACTCGCACTCATGGATGTTGACGATTTGGGACTCGATATAACCGACCGCACCGTGCTTGAAGCAATCATCGACAAATTCGGAGGCGGTCCTGTCGGACTCGAAACCCTCGCCGCCGCAACCGGCGAAGAGGCAAGCACGATTGAAGATGTCGTTGAACCGTTCCTCATCCAACTCGGCTTTATCAGCAGAACGCCGAGGGGAAGAGTGTGCACGGAGAATGCGTATAAACATCTAAACAGAGAATGGAGAGAGTGATTGCGCTGTTGGCGCAATCAATGATATCCTCGCTATGCTCGGATGATATCCACACGATGTGTGGGTGTGGAAGAAGCAACTGCGTTGCAATGATATTGAAACTTCGTTTCAGCAATATTGTTGCCAAAGACAACAGCGATATTGCACCTGCGGTGCAGCGATATTTCCCTATTGTCAGTTAAGGGTGTGACACCCACACCCGAAGTTGATGTGCGGCATACGCCTTGATTGCCACGTCACTGTGTTCCTCGCAATGACATAAGAAAGATTGAAATTTACCGCTTGCGTGCAAAGTATGCAGATAACAAACAAGATACTGAAACTGTTTTGCAGTCGATACAATCTTAAAACGAAAGATCTTAAAACGGTATGGAAAACAATACGACATTGAAAACACACGATTTCTTCTACGAATTGCCGGAAGAACTCATTGCACAAACACCTATCGAACCTCGAGATCACTCGAGGCTTTTGGTGTATGACCGTCAAAGCGACAAGATTGAACACAAGCATTTTTATGATTTGCCGTCGTTTCTCAAAAAGGGCGATTTGCTTGTGATCAACAACACGAGGGTTATCCCCGCGCGTATATTCGGACATGTCGAAAATCACGAGAGCGTGCTTGAAGTTTTGCTCCTCAAACGCAAGGATTATACGCATTGGGAAACCATTATGAAACCCGCAAAAAAGGCTCGGCTCGGCTCGGTTATCCATTTTTGCGACGAATTGAGTGCAGTCGTCACCGACATCGGCGACTACGGCGCACGCACGATTGAATTTCAATTTGACGGGGTTTTTGAGGATATTCTTGACAGGGTGGGCAACATGCCTCTTCCGCCGTACATTAAGGAAAAACTCGCCGACAAGGAAAGATATCAGACCGTGTACAGCAAAATCGAAGGCTCTGCCGCCGCTCCAACGGCTGGGTTGCATTTTACGCCCGAACTTATGCAAAAAATCAGGAATATGGGCGTTGATTTTGCAACGGTCCTTTTGCATATCGGGCTCGGCACGTTCCGTCCCGTCAAAGAGGACAACATCCTCGACCACGAGATGCACACCGAATACTACGAGATTGACGAGGAAAACGCGCAAAAGATAAATGCCGCGATAAAAGAGGGAAGAAGAGTTATCTGCGTCGGCACGACGAGCGTGCGTACACTCGAAACCGTTGCGGATGAAAACGGCTACGTTCGCACTCAAAGGGGCGACACGAGCATTTTCATCTATCCCGGCTACAAATTTAAGTGCGTGAAGGGGCTTATCACCAACTTCCACTTGCCCGAAAGCACGCTTATTATGCTCGTTTCGGCATTTGTGGGCAGAGAAAAAACGCTTGAAATATACAACGAAGCGGTAAAAGAAAAATATCGGTTCTTCTCGTTTGGCGACGCAAGTTTCTTTGAATAAGTGTCCGATGTCCGCGCCTTTCTTGCATGCGGACATGGAATTTTATCTCAAACTTTTGACGAATTGTTTTGGAGTGATTCCGAATTCGTTTTTGAAGGCGCGGAAAAAATGTGTGTAATCGGTGAATCCGCATTTTGAATAAACCTCGGTTGAGGGATGTCCTTTTTCAAGAAGTTGTTTTGACAGTACGAGTCTCTTTTTGAGGATGTAGCGGTGAGGGGAAGTGTTCGTCGTTTGCTTGAACACGTGCGCAAGATAATATTTGTTGACAAACAGCGCGCTCGCAATTGAATCGAGTGACAAATCTTTGTCTATATTTTCGGATATATAGTCGATTGCGCGACTCACGCAGGCGTTTGACGTGCCGTATGAAAACGTCTTTTCGTCGTTTTGCAAAAAGAATTGCGCAAGGGTGACGAGCAACGATTTTATGCGCTCCTCGTTTTCAATGTCCGCGCCGAACGCGTCTCGTTGAGAAAGCGTCGCGCCTTCGAGCAAACGCCGTACTTTTTGAGACGTCGAACCGTTGCGTATGAGGAATGATTTGCTTTGCAAAGCGCATTGAAAGCAAGTGCGTAAATCCGTCTGCGGACTGGATATTTTTTTCATGTATTTTGCGTTGATCCACAGCACGTATCTTTCGTACGTTTCGGCGGAATCCTTGATGTCGAGTTGGTGGAGTTTGCCCTGCGGAATGAGCAGAACGTCGCCGGGGAGCAGGGTGTATTTGCAGTCTTCAACGATGTAACTTGCCGAACCCCTCAAAAAACAGTAAACTTCAAAAAAATCGTGCGAGTGCATCTCGACGGCTTGAAAGTCTTTGTCCACTTTGTAATGCACCTCGAAGTCGGCGGTGCTCATAAGTTGTCTGTCGTAATTTCCGCTCATATTTCGATAATATATCAAAACAGCAAGATTTGCAAGTCTTATAGCAAAAATTGGTGTTTACTATGCAAAAATTGGGTGGTAAAATAGTTGTATATAAGGAGTAAATTATGGGATTTTTCGACAAAAATCTGTTGCTCTCTTCAAGCGAGGCGGAGCGTATTTACGATGAAATCAAAAATTTGCCTATAATCGACTATCACTGTCACCTCAGCGACAAGGAGATAAAAGATGACAAGCGTTTTTCGGATATCGGCGAATTGTGGCTTGCGGGAGACCATTACAAGTGGCGAGCAATGCGTCTTTGCGGCGTTGACGAGGAATATATCACGGGGGGAAAATCTTTCAAAGAAAAGTTTTTCAAATATGCCGAGGTTATGCCAAAACTCATCGGCAACCCTCTTTACTATTGGTCGCACATGGAACTCGTGCAAATTTTCGGCGTAACGACGCCGCTTTGCAAGGATTCAGCAGAGGAAATTTGGGACAAAGCAAACGCCGTGCTTAAAGATTTGAGCGTTTCAAAACTCCTTGAAAAATTCAAAGTTGAATATATCGCAACGACGGACGATCCGTTTTCCTCTCTTGAAAATCACGGGGATATAAACGGCGTGAAAGTGCGTCCTACGTTCCGTCCAGACAGATGCTTCAAAGAGGGTGTTGACAAGGAAGAACTTGCAAGACGTCTTGACTTTTTCGTCTCCAAGGGATGCAAAATCGCGGACCATGGTTTCGACGATTTTTCAAACACGAAAAATCTCGAATGGCTCATTGAAAAATGCTATGAAAAGGACATCGTGCTGCAACTTCATTTCGGCACTTTCAGGAATATAAACTCAACGGCTTTTGCAAAGATAGGTGCGGATGCCGGTTTTGACGTTTTCAGAGATTTCGTTGCGACGGACGCGCTTGCAAAACTGCTTGATAAGATGAATGCAAAACTCGACGGATTGCCCAAAATCGTGCTTTATCCGCTTAACGACGCATGTTTAAGGGCGGTTTGTGCAATTTCCGGCGCATTCCCGAACGTGAGAGTGGGGGCTGCCTGGTGGTTTAACGACACCGTTAAGGGCATAAAACGCCAACTCGAAACGGTTGCCGAATACGCGGTGCTCGGCACGAATCTCGGCATGCTCACCGACAGTCGCTCGTTCAGTTCGTACGTGCGTTTCGATTTTTATCGTCGCATATTGGCGTCATTTGTTGCAGACAAGGTGGTCAAGGGCGAATACGACGAAAACTGCGCGGTTTCCCTTGCAAAAGACATTGCCTACAACAACGTAAAAGAGGTGCTTGCTCTATGAAAATGACGTTTCGCTGGTATGGCGAAAAAGATTGCATACCGCTCAACTATATCAAACAAATTCAAGGTATGAGCGGTGTTGTTACAGCCGTGTACGACACGCCCGTTGGCGAGGTGTGGGACATTGCGAAACTTGAAAGACTCAAACGACTTTCAAACGATGCCGGACTTGAAATGGAAGTCATCGAATCGGTGCCCGTGCACGAGGATATAAAACTCGGCAAACCGACAAGAGACAAATATATCGACGCGTACAAGCAAAACATAATCAACTGCGGCAAAGTGGGCGTCAAGTGCATATGTTACAATTTTATGCCCGTGTTCGACTGGCTGCGTACCGACCTTTATTTCAAACATAAAGACGGCTCGACGTCGCTTGCATACGATCACGAAAAGTTGCTTGCGCTCGATCCGAAAAATCTGCATCTGCCCGGGTGGGACGAGAGTTATTCGCAAGACGAACTCAACGCGCTACTCAAAGAGTACGAGGGGATGACGCACGAGAAACTTTTTGAGAACCTCGTCTATTTCCTCGAAGCGATTATGCCTGCGTGCGATGAGGCGGACGTGAATATGGCGATTCACCCCGACGATCCACCGTGGGATATGTTCGGACTTCCGAGGATAATCTGCAAGGAAGAGGACTACGACAAATTGTTTGCGGCGGTCGAAAACAAGCATAACGGCATAACTTTCTGCACGGGTAGTCTCGGGGCAGGAAGATTCAACGATTTGCCGAAAATGGCGGCAAAATATGCGGACAGAATATACTTTGCGCATCTTCGTCAACTCGCATATGACGGAGATATCAACTTCTATGAAGACGGACATCGCACCGACTGCGGAAACGTGGACATATACGCAATCGTCAAAGCACTCGTTCAAAACGGTTTTGACGGCTACGTTCGCCCTGACCACGGCAGAAACGTGTGGGGCGAGGACGCAAAACCCGGGTACGGACTCTTTGACAGGGCTATGGGTGCGTGCTATCTGGGCGGTCTGTTCGAGGCGGTTGAAAAGGACTTGAATGCGCAACGCAAATAGAACAAAAACATAGTGAAAAAAAAGCTTTGCTGTGTGTGTACCGGTTCGTATCGGCGATACACAATCGAAATTTGAAAAAGGAGAACGAAAAATGAGTGTACCGTTCAAAGTGGATTTGAGTGACAAAATCGTTGCAATTACGGGCGCGGGCGGAGTCATCTGCTCGGAATTTGCGCGTGCTCTTGCCGAGTGCGGAGCAAAGGTCGCACTTCTTGATATAAACTACGACGCGGCAAAGAAAGTTGCCGACGAAATAGGCGAAAACGCATATGCGGTCAAGTGTAATTGTCTTGACAAAGCGGATATTTTCAGAGCGAAAAACGAAATCGAATATAAGTTTGGCAAGGTGAATTTCCTCATCAACGGCGCAGGCGGGAACAATCCGAGAGCGACGACGGACAACGAGATTATGACGCCCGATCTCGATGGTGCCAAGGACTTTTTCGCGCTCGAAGAGAGCGGACTTAAATTTGTGTTCGATCTCAACATAACGTCGGCGTTTTTGGTGACGCAGGTGTTTGCTAAAGAAATGGTGAAGACGGGTGGAAATATTGTCAACATCTCGTCGATGAACGCGTTCAGACCGCTCACGAAAATTCCTGCATACAGTGCGGCAAAAGCGGGGATATCCAATTTTACGGAGTGGCTTGCGGTGCACTTTGCGCCGTGCAATATACGTTGCAACGCGATAGCGCCGGGCTTTTTCGTGACGAATCAGAACAGGACGCTTTTGTTCAACGAGGACGGCACGCCGACTGCAAGAACGGGCAAGATTCTCAACGCAACGCCGATGAAAAAGTTTGGCGAAATAAGCGATTTAATCGGCTGTTTGTTGTGGCTTGCAGACGACAAGGCGAGCGGTTTCGTGACGGGAACGGTTATCCCAATAGACGGCGGTTTCTCTGCATACAGCGGAGTTTGAGACGGAGTGTAATATGAAACAAGTGATTCCCGTCGTCGTGATAAACGACGTAAACGATACGATCAAAATTTTGTCAGATTTGCGCAAGGGCGGCATAAATTGCGCGGAAATCACTTTCCGTACCGCTTGCGCGGAAGAGGCAATCAAAATCGGCGTGAAGGAATTTGCCGATATGAATATAGGGGCGGGCACGGTGATAAATCGCGCTCAAGCCGAAAAAGCAGTGAATGCAGGTGCAAAGTTTGTGGTTTCGCCCGGATTTTCCGACGAGGTTGCGGATTTTTGCGGTGAAAATAAAATTCCTTATTATCCCGGATGCGTGACGCCGACCGAAATTATGCGCGCACTCGCACACGGAATTGAGATAGTCAAATTTTTCCCGGCAGGCGTGTATGGCGGACTTAAAGCAATGAAAGCTCTTGCAGCGCCGTTTCCGCAAATAAAATTTATTCCGACGGGTGGAGTTGACCTTGCAAACCTCAAAGAATATCTCGATTTCGACAAAGTGTACGCCGTGGGCGGTTCGTTTATGATGAAAGGGGATATTGTGGAAAACTGCAAGGAAATTGTGAAAATCTGCGAGGCGTGAAGCGACGTTCTCTAAAATTAAGATGCCGTGAAAGCAAAAGATGATTAAAATCCGTGAGGCGCTGTTTTGTGGATATTACGCCGTGAAAGCAGTGTTCGATGAGAATGTGCGAGGCTTGAAACGGTACGCTTTGAGGATAAGACGAAGAGGAAGCAATTTGCAACAAAAATCTGTGAAATGCAAAAATGTGTGCTTTGAAAATAAGGTGCCGCAAAGCATTGGATGACAAAACGGCGAGGTGCGGTTTTTGCAAATAAAATGTCGTGAGACGATGCTCTTTTGGGAAATAAAATGTCGTGAGATTGCGATATTTGACGAAATATGCAGATAGTAAATCTTGCGGATTGTGCGCTGAAATAGCGACTGAGTTAAAATCAAGGAGATGAAAATATGCGAGTTGTGACGTTTGGTGAATTGATGCTGAGGCTTGCGCCCGAAAATTATTTGCGCTTCGCGCAAAGCGACAGACTTGAAGCAACTTTCGGGGGCGCGGAGGGAAACGTTGCCGTTTCGCTTGCAAACTTCGGAGTGGACTCTTGTTTTGTGACGAAACTGCCCGAACACGAGATCGGACAGTGTGCGGTGAACTCGTTGAGAAAATTCGGCGTTGATACGACGAAAATCGTGAGAGGCGGAGAGAGAGTCGGAATTTACTATTGCGAAAAAGGGGCAAGTCAAAGACCGAGCAAGGTGATTTACGACAGAAAAAACTCTTCTATTGCAACGGCAAGCGAGGACGATTTTGACTGGGACGATATATTTTCGGGAGCGGATTGGTTTCATTTTACGGGCATAACGCCTGCGCTTTCGGACGGTATGGCAAAGATAACTTTGGAGGCTGTCAAGGCGGCAAAAGAGAACGGACTTACTGTTTCGTGCGACCTCAATTTCAGAAAAAAACTTTGGCCGAGAGAAAAGGCAAACGCAGTGATGAGCGACATCCTCAAACACGTTGACGTGTGCATCGCAAACGAGGAAGACGCAAAGGACGTTTTTGGCATCGAAGCAGAAAACACCGACATAGAT
>CAVABL010000013.1:0-2709 GCA_963586735.1 Firmicutes bacterium TM09-10 | reverse complement strand
ACGTTTCAGTGGCAAAACAACTCACCGACATGTTTGGTTTCAAAGCCGTTGCAATCACTTTACGCGAGAGTTTGAGCGCAAGCGACAACAATTGGTCGGGCATGCTTTTCGTTGCAAACAGAGCGTTTTTCGGCAAAAAATACCACATGCATATCGTGGACAGAGTGGGGGGCGGAGACAGCTTCGGAGCGGGGCTTATTTACGCTTTGCTCAGCGATTTCGGAGCGCAGGACGCAATTGAATTTGCGGTTGCGGCAAGCTGTTTGAAGCATTCTATCGAGGGCGATTATAACATGGTGACAAAAGACGAAGTGCTTGCTCTTGCACGTGGAAACGCAAGCGGAAGAGTGCAAAGATAAACAAAAAAACCATATCAAAAATCAACGAAAAATATCAAAAATCAACACTTAAAAGCGTTCAAAAAGTGCGAAAAAACCGCAAAAAAACGACTATTTTTTTGAACGATAAATGAAAACGAGGTAAAAAACATGGGAAAAATCACCATATCGGGATTTTATGACGAAATCAGCAGTAACCTTTCAAAGCAAATCGCGGTTTTGAAACAACTCGGCGAAAAATATATGTGCCCGAGAAATATCAACGGAAAAAATATTGCGGACTACACCCTCGAAGAATTCGAGAGAGAAATTTATCCCATTCTCAAAAAAGAGGGCGTCGGTTTTTCGTCAATCGGCTCGCCTATCGGCAAAGTCGGAATCGACGACGAGGAAGGTTTTGCAAAACAGAAAAAGCAACTCGTCGAACTTGTCAAAATCGCAAAACTCATGAATTGCAAATACATCCGCATTTTTTCGTTTTTCTACGGCGACAAGAAACCCGAGGATTGCAGTGCGAAAGTCATCGCAAGACTCAAAGAGTTGCTTGCAATCGTCAAGGGAAGCGGAGTGAAACTTTTGCACGAGAACGAAAAGTTGATTTACGGCGACGTGCCGTCGAGAGTGCTTGAAATTTACAACGCCATAAACGACGAAGATTTTGTTCTCTGCTTTGACGCAAGCAACTATATTCAATGCGACGTCAATCCCAAAGAGGCGTTTGACACGCTCAAAGACCTCGTCGTGTACTATCACATCAAAGACTGCTCGAAGTTTAAGGTCGAAGTGCCGGTCGGAACGGGCGAGGGACACTACGAATATATAATCGGCGAACTCAAAAAGAGAGGGTACGAGGGATTTTTCACGCTCGAGCCTCACACCTTTAAGTATGCCGTGATGAAACCGCTCGTATATTTCGTGCCTTTCGTCAAATTCGCGATGAAAGATTACTTCAAGGCGTTCCGCCTCATAGACAAAAAAATGGGTAGATGCTATTTTGCGTGCGCTTCAAGGAAAACCGTGTTCCTGTGGCAATATAACAATCTCAAAAAATTGATTGCGGAGGCAAAATAATGGATAAGAAAGAAGTCAGATACGGCATAGTCGGCATAGGCAAACAAGGCACGCTCTATACGAAGATTCTCACGAAGACGAATTGCCTCGTCAAGGGCGCAAAACTCACCGCCGTGTGCGACATATCTCCCGAAAGAAGAAAGTATGCGGAAGAAAACCTCAAAGGCGTGAAAGTGTTTGAGGATTATCACGATATGTTCAAGTCGGGACTCGTGGACGTGGTTATGGTTGAAACGCCGCATTACTTCCATCCTCAAATCGCAATGGACGCAATGAAGGCAGGGCTCAACGTGCTTTGCGACAAACCTGCCGGAGTTTATACAAAACAAGTGCGCGAAATGATTGAAGAATCGAAAAAACATCCCGAATTGCTGTTTGGAATGATGTTCAATCAACGCACCAATCCGCTTTATATAAGAGCGAAAGAAATCATCGACAGCGGAAAACTCGGAAAACTCACGAGAATCGTGTGGATAATCACGAATTGGTATCGTCCGCGCGCATACTACGCTCAAGGCGGTTGGAGAGGCACTTGGTGGGGCGAAGGCGGCGGAGTGCTGCTCAATCAATGTCCTCATCAACTCGATTTGTTCACCTGGCTTGCAGGGCTTCCCGTGTCCGTCACGGCAACCGCTTCAACCGTCGGCCGCGACATAAGCGTTGAAAACGACGTCACGGCATACTGCAAGTTTGCAAACGGCGCAACGGGCGTGTTCATCACATCGACGCACGACGCTCCCGGCACGAACAGACTTGAAATCACGGGCGAGGGCGGAAAAATCGTCATCGAAAACGGAAAACTCGTGTTCACGCAAAACGACGAACTCGAACCCGTGTTTTCGGAGCATAACACGGTGTTTATGGGCAAACCGAAAACGAAAAAACACACCTATCGCGGAATTTGCCACTATCTCAACATCACGAAATATCCGCCGCAACACATCGGAATCATCAAGAATTATACGGATTTTCTCCTCAAAAAGACGGACAAGTTTATCGCTCCGGGCGAGCAGGGCATAATCGGGTTGACTTTTTCAAACGCAATTCACCTTGCAAGTTGGACGCATAAGGAAGTGCAGATTCCGTTTGACGAGGAATTGTATATCGAAGAACTCGAAAAGAGAAAAGAAGAAGAGAGAGAGAATTTGGAACAATGAAGATTGCGACGAGGTCGCAATCAAAGATATCGCTTGCGGCGATGAAATCCTCACTGCGTGATGATATCCTCGCTTTGCGTGGGGTGAGGGGACACCCACACCCGAACATGATGTGCGGCATACGCCTTGATTGCCACGTCACT
>CAVABL010000012.1:10670-16519 GCA_963586735.1 Firmicutes bacterium TM09-10 | reverse complement strand
ATTTGGACTCTCGTCGTTTTTTATCAGAGAAAACGAAAAACTCGCTTGTGCAATCCATAAACGAGTTTTTATCTCAATGCAACTATGAGCACGGCAATGTCTGCCGGAGACACCCCCGATATGCGAGAGGCTTGCCCTAGATTGAGCGGACGTATTTCGGAAAGTTTTTGCCTTGCCTCGATGCGAAGCGCCTTGATTGAGTTGTAATCAAAGTCCTGCGGAATAAGTTTGCTCTCGAGACGTTTTTGTTCGTTGACCGCCGCCCTCTCTTTTTTGAGATATCCCTCGTATTTGAGTTCGACGACTGCGGCAGACAGCGCCTCGTCGTCACACGGAAAATCAACGAATTCTTTGACGTCTTTGAATGTGACTGACGGACGACGGCATATTTCCGCAAAAGTCGGCGTTTTTTGCGGCATCTCCTCTCCGAGTCGCGCAAACAACGTTTCAACATTTTCTTTCGGCATGGTTTTTTGAGCAAAATCCATTACTTTTTCAAGCATGGCTTTTTTTTCAAGATAACGTGTATAGCGAGCGTCATTCACAAGTCCGATTTCTCTTCCGATTGGTGTGAGACGCATGTCGGCGTTGTCCTGACGGAGCATTATGCGGTGTTCTGCGCGTGCGGTCATCATGCGATAAGGCTCGTTCGTCCCTTTTGTGACGAGGTCGTCTATAAGCACGCCTATGTACGCCTGATCTCTTCCGAGGATAAGCGGCGCTTTGCCGTCCACTTTCCGTGCGGCGTTTATGCCTGCGATAAGTCCTTGTGCGGCGGCTTCCTCATATCCGCTGCTACCATTCATTTGCCCTGCCGAAAACAGACCTTCGACGGCTTTGTTTTCAAGCGACGGATACATGCCGAGCGGATCGAGGCAATCGTATTCGATTGCGTATCCGTATTTTGCAAACCTGCAATTTTCAAGACCGGGCAGTGTGCGATACATCTTTTCCTGCACATCGTGCGGAAGGGACGTGGACATGCCCTGAATGTACATTTCCTCGCTGTTTGCGCCTTCGGGTTCAACAAAAATCTGGTGGCGCTCCTTGTCCTTAAAACGCATTATTTTCGTTTCGATTGACGGGCAATAGCGAGGACCGACAGACAAAATCGTGCCGTTGTAAAGCGGGCTCCTGTCTATGTTGTCGAGAATAATTTTGTGTGTTTTTTCGTTGGTGTAGGTGAGATAACACGGCTCTTCGACAAACGTCGAGTGCGGCGACATAAATGAAAATCTGTCGCTGTCGTCGCCGAGTTGGATTTCCATTTTTGAAAAGTCGATGCTGTCGCGATAGATTCTTGCCGGGGTTCCGGTCTTAAATCTGCGCATAGGCACGCCGAGTTTCACGAGACTGTCCGTGAGATAGTTTGCCGACGTAAATCCGCTCGGACCACTCTTTTTGACATAGTCGCCGATGATGATTGCGCCATTGAGATACACGCCGGTTGCAAGAACGACGGCTTTACAGTCATATCTTTCGCCGTCCGTCGTAAGCACCGCCTCAACCTTGCCGTCTTTTGCAACGACCTCTTTCGTCTCTTTGTCGAGCACAGTAAGGTTTGGCGTATTTTTGACGATGTCAAGCATTATATCGTGATAAAGTGCCTTGTCCTCCTGCCCTCTGAGCGAAAAAACCGCCGGACCTTTTGCGGAGTTGAGCGTCTTGATTTGAAGCAACGCCTTGTCTGCTGACAATCCCATCTGACCGCCGAGCGCGTCCACCTCTTTAACGAGGTGTCCCTTTGCCGTCCCGCCGATTGCGGGATTGCACGGCATCAAAGAAACCGTGCCAAAATCAAGGCACAGCATCAATGTTTTTTTATTAAGTCTTGCGCACGCGAGCGCGGCTTCCACGCCTGCGTGACCGCCTCCTATGACGACAACGTCAAATTTTTTCATGTTCCGTTTTTGTGCGGTTTGCATATTGTCGCAAACCTCTTGTTTTCTATGCCGCAACGCCTTTCGTTGCATGGCAAACTCAATTTATTTTCCGACGCAAAATCTTGAAAAGATACTGTTGACAACGTCTTGCGCCGCTGTCTTTCCTGTGATTTCGCCAAGCGCATCATACGCTCTTCTCAAATCTATAAGTATACAGTCGATTGTGTCGTCAAGTGACAAAATCGCGCCTTCAAGCGCCGTTTTTGCCTCATAAAGTGCCGATACGTGTCTTTTCGATGTGATTATTTCTCCGCCGCCCGCATTGTTTTGCGTATATAGCGCGGCAATCGCATGGGCAAGTTTGTCAACGCCCTCGCCTGTTTTTGCGCTTATCTTAAACTCGTTTTTCGAGCACAGTTTGTCAAAGTGCGAAATGTCGCATTTGTTGTAAACTTCAAAGACAGTTTTCCCGTCAAAATCCCATTTTTTGTCGTCGGGAGCGGTTGTGTCGACAACGTGCAGAATCACATCCGCACCCTCAAAAGCACGCTTTGCTCTTTCAATGCCTTTAACTTCAACGACGTCGTCGCTCTCTCTGATGCCGGCAGTGTCCACAAGATTGATTCTCACGCCGTCACACTCAAAACTATCCTCGAGTGTATCTCTCGTCGTGCCCGCGACATCCGTGACAATTGCCCTGTCCTCTTTCAAAAGCGCATTCATGAGCGACGACTTGCCGGCGTTCGTGTTGCCTGCAAGCGCAACGAAAATTCCGTGCTTTGCTATGCGGCCACTCTTCGCAGTTGCAATAAGTTTGTTCACATCGTCGAGAATTTCGTTTATCGAATCGGACAGCGACGGCAACACTTCGTCCTCCATTTCATCGGGATAGTCGAGCGTCGCTTCAAGCGTCGCAATCAACGCAGTAAGTTTTCCAAGGATTTCGTCGATACGTCTTGACACATTGCCCTGCATGAGCCTATACGCCGCTTTGACGCCCGCAACGCTCTCGGCGTTTATCATATCGATGACACCCTCTGCGTCGGCAAGCGACAGCCTACCGTTGAGGAAGGCGCGTTTTGTGAACTCGCCGTTTTTTGCCATGACTGCGCCGTTTTTGAGAAGCGCGTCGAGCGCGCCCTGCATGATACGAACACCGCCGTGCAAGTAAAATTCAACGGTATCTTCACCCGTATACGACCTTCCTGCCGGGAAGAACACGGCATAACCCTTGTCGCAAAAATCGCCGGCGTCAAAAGTGCCGAAATTCATATAAAGCGGTTTCCAGACCTGACGAAGCCCCATCTGTTTTGCCTCGTCCACCTTGTCCTCGCTCAATTGATTTTCGTCGTTTTTACGATTTTTTTGTGAAAAAGAGAAAATGGCATCGGCGATGCGAAGCGCATCCTCTCCGGACACACGCACTATGCCGATACCACCTGCACCTATCGGTGATGAAATTGCCGCTATCGTACTCATACAATCTTCCCTGCGGAAATATCAGAATCTTTTTTTGCCACCGAAACTCTTGAATTTTGGAGGACCGGATTGCGTGACCGGCTTGACAAAATCGTCCTGCTCGGTGAAATATCCGCGATACACTCTTCCGTCCGGCGCTTCAGGCTCTTCCTCTCTGGGCTTGCGCTCGCGCGTGTCTTTTCTGTTTTTCGAGTCCCTGCGATCGCCTTTTTTGAAATCTTTGCGGTCTCTTTTGCCGTCGTGTCTTTGCTCTCTCTCGCCGTTTTTGATGGGGCGTTGATCTTTGAGTTCCACACCCTTCGGGATGATGACGATATAGCGATTGGGCTCTTCGCCCTCGCTTTCCGTGTCTGCTATATCGCTGTCCGCAAGTGCGCTGTGAATGATGCGTCTTTCAAACGGATTCATAGGTTCAAGCGCAATCTTTCTTTGCAAACGCACTGCCTTTTGAGCGAGTTTAAGCGCAAGTGCGGTGAGTGTTTCCTTGCGTTTTTCACGATAATTCTCGCAATCGACGACGACTTTTTTGAAGTCGCATTTCTGCTCGTTGAGGAAGGTGACCGCAAGGTATTGAAAGGCGTCGAGCGCCTCTCCTCTGTAGCCGATCGCAACGCCGCTGTCATCACCTGCTATGGTGATATAAAGCGTGCCGTTTTTATCTTCGACGGTTGCTCTTGAAGACAATCCCATGCGAGCGAGCGTGCCGTTGAAAAACTCCGCCATTTTTTCAGGCGTGCTGTCCTTCACCGTGACTTTGACTTTTGCCTTTGAAAAAAGACCGCCCTTTGAGATGACCTCAATGTCAACATCGTCTTTTGATACACCGAGTTCCACCAATGCTTTCTCGACAGCGAGATCCACCGATGAAGCTTGTGTTTCCACTGATTTTTCCATTTTAACTCCTATCTTTTGGCAACTCCGCTCTTGCCCTCTCTGCTCTTGTCAACGAGTTTTGCGACAAGGTTGAAAGTGAGCTGGAACAAAATCGCGCACAACGAACTTGTGAACATATACAGCGCAAACGCACCCGAATAGAACAGCGCAAACACGCCCATCATAATAGGCATGAAATATTGCATCATTTTCATGGATTGTTGTTGCGCTTTGGCTTTTTCAGCACCCTCGCCTTGAGCGTCTTGCGCCGGCGCAGGGGGTTGCGCCTGAGAGCCTGAAAGCAATTTTGTCGAAAGGAAACTGAGCGCAATCGAAAGCACCGGCAGGATGAGCAAACCGTTCCATTTGCCGTTTTTGCCATAACCGCCCGTGCCAAGCACCTTTGCCATGACGTCATTGTATTCGTCAACGGTGATGCCCGTGAGTTTTGACGTCGTCATGCCCGATTGTCCCGTGACGGTTGCAAAATCGGGGACGGCGTTTGCCCAGTTGTCCGAAACGAAAATATTTTTTATCCAAAGAAAACTTCTTATCTTGACTTGATCTTTTGAGTAGTAAACATCATAGACCGCTTGTTGCGCGTTGGATTTTGCGGTTGCATAAAATTCTGCGCCCGCTTCCGTCTTTGCAACGTCGTCGATATCCCACTTGCCGTCGCCGTTGTCAACGATAAACTCTTTGTTTTTGTTCTGCTCGATTTGCTCGGAAATCGATGCGTCGTACGCCTTGACGCACTCCTTGTAATCCTTTGCATACTGATAGCCGACCATTTGTCTGAAACCTGCAAAAACAACGAAGAACACCACGAATGTAACAATTGTGGGCAAACACATACCCATTGTGGAATACTTCTCTTTTTTATAGAGAGCCATCTGCTCTTGTTGCAATCTTTGCTTGTCGTCGGCGTATCTTGCCTGCAACGCTTCAAGTTGCGGCTTCATGCGCTCCATTGCCTTGTTGTTTTTTCTCGCAATGACTTTTTGCCAAATGTCGAGCGGACAAAGAATAAGCCTCAAAACGACCGTGAACAAAACGACCGTCCAGCCGAAACTTGCCACGCCACCGCCGAGTGCATTGTTTATGACAATCATAAACTTTGCCATGAAGTGCGTGGGTTCACTGACGGATTCGCCCGCAACGCTGTAGGAGTTGTCGCTGTTGCACGCAACCAAAATGCAGCACAAAATCGCGAGCATCGCCGCGATAAAATATATCTGCAATTTGCGTTTGCGCGGATAACTCAAATTAACCATTTAGTCTTTCCTCGATAGTTCTCTCTGACAGGATCGAAACCGCCCTTTGCAAACGGAGTGCAACGCAACAATCTGCCGATTGTCAGGGCTATGCCCCAAAGCGCGCCGTACTTGTCGATTGCGTCATAGGAATACATCGAACATGTCGGAGTGTATGCGCACCGATTGCCCGTGATCGGCGAAAGCGTCCGTTTGTACAGAAGCAACAAAAACAAACAAAATTTCTTTATCATTTGAGTTTTCTTGCTCTTAAAAACGCTTGTTCAACCGACTTTTGCACGGAGAAAAAATCTTTCTCTGTAATGGACGGATACGCCACGATAACGTACATATATCCGTC
>CAVABL010000012.1:0-10660 GCA_963586735.1 Firmicutes bacterium TM09-10 | reverse complement strand
TCGATTCTGTCCAAAATCGGCTTCAACGCTTCTCGAAGCAATCTCTTCACGTGGTTGCGCGTCACGGCGTTCCCGACTTTTTTGGACACGGACAATCCGATTTTCAATCCCTCTTTGGATTTTGCGCTCAAAAGCAACAGGTCTTTGGCAGAGGCCTTTTCGCCTTTGCGATACACGTAGGCAAACGCCGCTCTCCTTTTGAGCCTGAACTGCTTTTTCATGTCGGATTACGCCTTATGCGCTGAGTTTTTTTCTGCCTCTGTTGCGACGTCTTTTGAGAACGTTTCTGCCACTCTTTGTGGACATTCTTTCACGGAATCCGTGGACTTTGCTTCTTTGTCTTTTCTTGGGTTGGTAGGTTTGTTTCATACTGTTATTCCTCCGTCCTAGGCGTCCTAGGAACTAAAATTATTTTGCTATCTACAATATATAAATATATAAATGCTAACCCATTATAAATAAAACAATAAACAATGTCAACCGAAAGAGCAAAAAACGTCGTTGCGACGATTCCTTTTGGCGATGTATGCAATTTTCGGAACGTCCCGTTTGTTTTACGTAAACTCGGCAAAAAAGACGATCGCTTTTCAAAGTGCCCTCACAAGCTTTAATATCTTCAAACTCGTCGGTTCACTTTGTTACGATTGCCCTTCAATATTTTCGTTTACACTACAAGCAAAAGGCAAAATCACGCCTCTTCTCGCACGAATGTGACCTTTTTCATTTTCTGCTCGAAAAGCGGTCTGTCGGCGCGATTGGTCTGCACTGTGGCAATGCGGTCAACCACGTCCATTCCGTCAACAACTTTGCCAAATGCGGCATATTGTCCGTCAAGGAATTTTGCGTCCGCATGACAGATGAAAAACTGCGACGACGCCGAATTGTAAAATTGCGAGCGCGCCATGGAAATGACGCCCCTTTCGTGCGAGAGTGTGTTGTTGACTCCGTTGACGCGAAATTCGCCCTTGATGTTTTCCTTGCTTCCGCCCATGCCCGTGCCTTGAGGGTCTCCGCCTTGAATCATAAAACCGTCAATCACTCTGTGGAAAATCAATCCGTCGTAAAAGTGTTGCGACACGAGTTTTTGAAAATTTTTGACGGTTATGGGAGCGACGCTCTCGTTCAGTTCAACGACGATTTTGCCACCGTCGTTCATCTCGATTTGCACATGGTTTGTGATGTCGTTTGTTTCGATATATTGCATAGATCACCTTTTAATATGTCTGTTTTAAACAAATAAACTCTTGTTTTTGTCAGAATCTATTTTTTGCGATTGCAACCGCAACCGCCTTTGCGCTTGAAAACGCCCACTGCAAATTAAAGCCGCCCGAGTCACCGTCGACGTCAAGAGCCTCACCCGTGGCATACGCGTTTTTGACTTTGAGCGACATGAGGTCGTCGTCAAATTCTCCAACGTCCAAGCCGCCCGACATAGCCTGCGCAAGCGACGCGTCGCCAAGCCCTTCGATTGTGAACTTGTAGTTTTTTATTGCATTTGCGATTGCACCGATTTTGCCTTGCGCCTTGTCCTGCGTCTGACATCCCGCCGCCCGGATTACGCGCTCTTGCACTTTGCTGTGAAACGTTCCGAGCAACAATTCGCCAACAGTGCAATTGTTGTTTCGCTTTGTCAGAATCTCCTCGACTTCCGCCTTCGAGTATTCCGGCATAAAGTCGATTGTGAGCATATCCCCCGCTTTTGCACGCCCTCTTGCAATCTCGCTCGAGAGGTTGAACACGGCGATTCCGCTCACGCCGAAGTCCTTGAAAAGCACCTCGCCGACCTCATATCTGTATCCGATGCGTACGCCTGCCTTGACTCTCACGCCCTGCAAGCTTTTGAGAGGTTCTTTGTTCGTTTTGATTGGAACGAGGGATGGCACGAATTCGCGCGATTTGTGTCCGAGTGCGCCGAAAAGCGACAAACTATCCTTTCCGAAAGTCGCAGGCGAGCCCGTTGCAAGCACGACGGAATCTGCCTGATAACAAAACGACTCATTGGGTTTTCCGTCGTTTTTGACGACGCCTCCCACATTGAAAACGTCGTTGAAACTCTCAACCGTGTTGACAAAATGCGACGTCAGCACTTCCGTTCCGTTTCTTTCAACCGCTCTTCTCAACACGTCGAGCACGGTTGACGCACATTCGCTGTAAGGATAAACGCGCTTGTCCACAACCTTTGTGACAAGTCCCATTTTTTCAAACGTGGCAATAGTGTCGTGCGCGTCAAACCTATCAAGAAAACTCTCGACAAAACTCGGCTTGTTGTAATGCACGATGTTCATATCGAGATTCGTAAGATTGCACTTGCCGTTTCCGGTCGCGAGCAATTTCTTGCCCACGCGGTCGTTGCTTTCAAGCAGTGCGACTTTTAGGTTGGACGGAAGTTGACTTGCAAGGAACAAACCGCTTGCGCCGCCGCCTATGATGACAACGTCAAATTTTTTCGTATTCATAGTTTAATTTTAACACATAAGACCGCCATAAGCAATCGCAAAATAAGCCGATGAGTTGCAACTTGAAAAAATCATGAGAAGCGCGTCTCGACAATTGAAAAAATATCGTCGAGATTTTTTGCTTTTCCCACATCGACCCTCACGTTTTTTGCGTCTTTTCCGCCTTTTGCATAGTAGCAAAGTTGAAGTTTCATCACATTCGCCACAGTGAAATCCGGCATGTATTTTCGCAATACCGCAATATGTTCGTATATGTCGCTTTTTACATCGCGCTCGTTTTGGGTTGAAAACTCGTCTTTTTGCTCTTTTTCGAGCGTATTTAGACGCACATTCGGGCATTCGTTCTCGTGAGTGTTTTGCACCTCGTTTTGAAGTTCGCAAAAGATCCAAGGTCTTCCGAGCGCACCTCTGCCTATCATAAATCCGTCCGCATTGGTGAGATTTTTCACAAATTCAAGGCTTTTGATGTCAATTATGTCTCCGTTTGCGATGACGGGAACGTCAACCGCTTCTTTGACGGCTTTCGTGATCGCGTGATCGGCAACCCCGCTGTAAAATTGATCTCTGTACCTCGGATGAACGCACACCGCACTCGCTCCGCCCTTTTGGGCGGCAAGCGCGCACTCGACCGCAAGCGGTTTTCCATGCTCTATACCCGCCCTCATTTTGACGGTCACGGGGCGTTTTGCTCCCTCGCAAACCGCTTGCACGATTTCCGTTATCAACTCGGGGTTTTTCATGAGCGCGCTTCCGTCGCCGTTGTTAAAAACCTTTTTAACGGGACACCCCATATTGATGTCCACGATTTCAAAGTTGGCAAGCCTGTCGTCCTTTGCCGCTTTAAACATAAACTCGGGATCGCTTCCAAAAAGTTGAACGGCGCAAGGCGTTGAAAAATCCTCTCTTGCAAGCAACTCTTCGGTGCCTTTGTTTCCATAGCAAAGCCCCTTTGCGCTGACGAGCTCGGTGTACACGAGACCTGCGCCGTACTTTGAACACAAATGCCGAAAACCGACTTCGGAAAATCCCGCAATCGGTGCAAAAACGACGGTGTTTTCAAGTTGGACGTTGCCTATTTTAAGTTGCATGGCACTTTGTTTACCAACATACAATCGACAGTTAAACCGCGGATTGCGCTGTTTTGTTCATTGTTTCATTCTCATATCGTCTTTTAGAAAACGTGGTTTCGAAACGACGTTTTTCTGCATGCAACAGGAAAAATCAACCCTGACCGTTTTGCTTTTCCTGCTCTTTGACTTTGTTCCAGATTGCGTCGAGTTCGTCAAGCGTGCAGTCCTGCATTTCCCTTCCGCTTGCTTTGACCTCGTTTTCCACGGCAGTGAATCTGCGCACGAATTTTTTGTTTGCCTCACGCAACGCAAGTTCGGGTTCGACCTTGAAAAAGCGCAGCGTGTTGACAACCGCAAAAAGCAAATCGCCGCCCTCTTCGAGTTTGTGAGCGGCGTCCGCGCTCTTGAATTCTTCCGTTTCTTCCTCGATTTTTTGGTATGCGCCGCTCACGTCACTCCAATCGAAGCCTACCTTTTTTGCATACTTCTGAATCTTTTCGGCATATAGCAACGCCGGAAAATTTTTCGGCACTCTGTCCATTTGATCGGATGCGGATTTGTATTGCTTTTCCTTTTTCTTTGCCGCTTCCCAGAATACGAGTGCTTCGTCGGCATTGTTCGCGTGGTTGTTTCCAAATATGTGCGTGTGCCTGTCAATAAGTTTTCTGCACAGTCCGCTCACCATATCCATATAACTGAAATCGCCCTCTTTTTGAGCAATCTCGGCATGGAAAACCGCTTGCATAAGCACGTCGCCGCACTCCTCTTTCATGCTTTCGGCATCCTTGTTGTCAATTGCGTCAACGAGTTCGTAAGCCTCTTCGATTAGATTTATGCGGATGCTTTCGTGTGTTTGCGCCCTGTCCCACTCGCAGCCGTCGTCGGCACGCAGCCTGTGCATTATTTGTTCGAGGTCGGAAAAATCAAACCTTTTGCAATCGATGAGCGCAACGCTCGGCGCGATTATGACGTCCTCGTCTCCGCAAATTTGCGATGCAAAAACGACGCTGTCCTCTCCGTCCTTTTCAACGGTGAGTTCAATGTCGCCGTAAACATCGAGCAATTTTGCCCTGATTGCCTCCGCGTTTGCCTTGTCCGCTCCGTCAACGACAAGAGGAATCCGCTTGTTAAAAAAGACCGTGGACAAAAAATCCGCGGCTATGTAACGCTGATATGAGCCTTTCAAAATGTCATCGAGTTTCATCTTTATACTCCCAAAATCTGATTGTCCTGTGCAGCGCCCAAAGAAGTTTTTTGAGCGGTAAATGCGGGATGTCGTCCTTTGTAACGAGGTTGAACAAAAACGCAAGCCACACGTACACCGCAACGCACACGACGAATCCTACGACAATTGCGGCGACATCGTTTTTGACGAACGCGCCAACGCCAATTCCGCACAACGCCATTATAACACCCGAAAGGAGATTTAGACCAACGTTTTTTTCAAGGTGAAGACCGCATATTTTGAAATAGAACAAACCCGAGCAAACATACGCCGTCGCATTGAACGCCAAAGATGCGATTGCCGCACCGTTTATTCCAATGAATCTTGTGAGCGTAACGTCGAGCACAATTTTCACGCAAATTGCAAAAACGAAACTTAATATTGCGTATTTCGTCTTGTCAAGTGCCTGTAGAAGCGAAACGTAAATTTGCATCACGGACAAAAATACGACGTTTGCCGCCGATATACGCAGTGTGTTGATGCATATCGCTGCATTCTGCTCGGACAAGTTCGGATATATAAGGCCTATTATGTTTTTTGAAAAAACCGCAAGAAAAAATGCGCACGGAATCCCCAAAAGATACGCAAGGCGCACGCTGAGACTGCTTTTGAGCATAACACCGCCCGCATCCCTCACGACCCTCGAAGCCGACACCGACGGAACGATTGCAACGGCAAGGGATATGATTGCAACGACCGGCATGTTTACGAGCGAATTGACCGGTCCGGACAATATGCCGTATTGCGCCGTCGCAACTGTTTTGTCAAGTCCGAACGATTTGAGCATATTGACGATTATCACACTGTCAAAAAAATTGGAAAGTGGCATGAGCGCACTCACGACGGCAATTGGAAGTGCAACTTTGAGCATGCCTTGCAAATCATCTTTTGAAATTTTTATTTTTTCTTTTTTTTGTCCGCTTTGAGTTCCGTCACAAAGTGGCAAATCACCGGTCTCCTGCTCTATTTTTATTTTTTCGGTTAATACCCGCTCTTTTTTCGACCGTACAAAATACGTCGCGCACATATACACGAGAGTTAAGACTTCGCTTGCCAACACCCCGAAAAACGCTCCGCACACGGCGTATATAACGCCGTATTTTGCAAGCGCAAACGAAAGTCCGATCCCCACCGACAACTTGACGACCTGCTCCACAATGTTTGAAAGCGCAGTCGGGAGCATATACGACTGTCCTTGAAACCACCCTCGAAGTCCGGCGATTACGCACACGCATCCGATTGCCGGCGAAACTATCAAAAAACCCGAATAGGTGTCGGCATTTCCCTGCTTCCTTGCCAAAAACTTTGCCGAACCGGTCATAATCGAGGCAAAAACGATGCCAAGCATAACAAGGGTGAACATCGCGGCAATAAGATATTTTTTTGCGTCCTCTCCAAGCGCCCTCTTTTCTGCAACGAGCCGTGAAAGTGCGGTTGGAATTCCCGCCGTTGCAAGCACCATAAACAACGCATATACGGGAAAAACCAATTGATACATCCCCATACCCTCCGCACCGAGAATGTTTGTGAGCGGAATGCGATAAAGTGCGCCGAGCATTTTCGCAACGACGCTACCGACAAGCAAAACGCCTGCGCCCGACAAAAAACGCCTTGATTTTTGAAAAGACGATTTTTTCATTGAACGAAAGTCGCCGACATAAGTTGAGCGCAAAAGCCGAGATACGCCTTGTCCGTTTGCGACAATACATCATCGGACAAAACCAGCAGTGCTCCCAAAAAATCACCGCCGACAACAATAGGACGAATCGTCAAAAAATTTTCCGTTACGTCAAGATTTTCAAAAACGCCCGACAGTTCTTCGCCATGCAAAATCTCCTCTTTTCTCTTTCTTATGCGATTCGCAAAACCGTCTGTCAGGCGCGCGTTCTGATATCGCTTTTTGTTTGCGCCCTCCGCCGCGACGACGTCCGATGAATTGATGAGCAAAACGTCTTTTTGCACAGTTTCGCACAACGCCTTTACGACCGCCTTGCACTGTGGCAATGCACTTTGAAAACCGCTGTATTTTTTGAGCGTCAACCCCTCGTCGTTTTGCAAAATTTCCATCTCGTCGCCGACCTGAAGTCGCATCGTTTTGCGCATTTCTTTTGGGATGACGATTCTTCCCAGCTCGTCTATTCTTCTTACGATTCCAAACATAAAGCCTCCGTTTTATGATAGTATTTGTCAATGTTTCGCTTATATTCGGACAGAAAAATATTTGGTTTGAAAACAACTTCTGTGTATAAATTTACAAAAACACACCGCCGTTTAAAACGGCAATCCTTTTTGAAATTGCGCTGTCGCTTGATAATTGTTTTTTGAAGCACACTTATATTCGGCACTTGATTCGTCCACAAAAACACGCTGCAATTGAAAACCTATTTGTCTCAATATATCACAAAACGCACGGTTTATACGTGCGTTTTTGTTTGTTTAACATCGTGTTGTGAAAATTAAAAACAAAATTCGTTCAAACGTAAAACTGTTTGGGCTTTTGTTTTTCAATCACTCTTTCAAGCACGAAAGACGTGAATTCAACCTCTTCAACAAAATCGCGCGGAAGATATTTCACGCGGTTGAATTTTTCAAAATGTTTGAAGTGCGACTGAAGCGTGACCGGAGTTGCGACGTCAACTCTGTACGATATATCCTGCAACATCTTCTGATAGTTGTGCGGATTGAGGGTGAGATCGCTTTCATAGATAACGTCTCGCAAAATTTTGTCGCCTTTCGTCACTTTTGCCCAAATTTTCATCAGTATTCCTCAACTATTTCGCCAAAATAAAACGTGTGCAAATCCCCTTGTGGATACCATTTCTCAACGTTTTTCAAGTCCATATCGCCCATTGGCACAACGCCCATGACCTTGCATTCAAAATATCTTTGGCAACCGCCGACGACGTTGCAGTCGACTCTTTTTGCCTTGACTTTTTCAAGCGAACACTCCGCCCATTTGTCGTATTCTCTTCCGCTCTTCGTGCCACAAAATCTCACCTCGTCGAGCATCTCGTGTAAATGTGGGACGCTCACTGTAAAACAGCCGCTGTTGTCGATGAATTCCTTCGTGTATCTGCTCTCGCGCACAGGCGCAACGAAAACTTTTTTGCCCCACATCACGCCTATCATACCCCAACTTATCACCATGACGTTGTCACCTGAGCAAAGAAACGCTCCCGTATTCAATGCGGTATTCAGGCACTCCAAATTTTCAAATCTGTTCATACTCCTCTCCTTGCAGAGATTATTATATGCAAAACAACAATTCAAAGTCAACGCAATGGCAACGCTCAAAATCTTTTCAAAAATCTGATTTTTACGAATTTTTGCTTTTTGAGAGTTGCTACATTCGCGTTTCGGTTGCGTTTTGCTTTTTTGTATGATAACATACTTGCGATGGTGTCGGCAATACCCATCAGTAAAAAAAACCGAGGTGCATTTTGAAAAAATCTCTTGTTTATATGGCAAGAGCGGCAATCATTGCCTCACTTTATTTTGCCTTGTCTGTGGCACTCAGCGCAATATCGTTCGGCCCCGTGCAGTTTCGCATATCCGAAATTCTCGTTCTTTTGCCGATTATCTTTCCCGAAGCGATTCCCGGGCTTGCGATAGGTTGTTTTTTTACAAACTTTTTTTTCTCGCCGTTCGGTGTGTTCGACATGGTTTTCGGCACTCTCGCAACGCTTATAGGCGCACTCGGAACATACTTTTTGCGCCGCCACCCGCTGCTTGCAACCCTGCCGCCGATTGTTGCAAACACACTGTTCGTTCCTCTAATATTCGTGCTCAACGACGCGTCGACGATATACTATATCTCGATGTTCGAGATTCTTGCGTCGCAAATCGTAACGTGCGTCGTGCTTGGATTGCCTTTCACTTTCGCACTGAAAAAAGCGATGATTGCCGCGCACATCCCACTCCCTCACTCATCGAAATACGACACTCAACCCTATCGCCGAATATTGTCAGACGAAGATGAAAACGGCGAAGATTGATTTTGTTTTCGTCAGGCGTACAAGATGTAGTCGTCTTTGCATTTTTAAGTTTCGGAAAACGGATGCGCAGGATATCCAAAGCGATTGCGCCCACCTCTCTCGAAGTTTGAGGAAGTTCTCATTCTCGTAAAAGTCGTTGTCCCTGCTCCCGTCGAAGATTTCACACTCTCCGTGCACCAAAACCGTTCCGAGTCCCGGTGATGCGGCTGCAATCATCATTTTTTTAAGCACGCAACTTCCGCCATCGACAAAAGTGCTTGCCGTTCCCTCTGCTAAAACGACGATTACGATCGGCGCATAAAAAAATGGAGTCTCTTGCAAGAGGCTTCATTTTTTTGTTGTTTTTATTTTGCAAGCGGTGTGAAAAAGACTTTGCCTGCGTATGGTTTGAGCGTGTCGCCGAACGGCTCGTCGTAAACGGAGAGAAGTTCGGTTGCGCCTTGCGGAATATATTTTTTGATGCGTGACGCTTTCACCGTCTTTTTGCTGAGGTTTATGACGACGGTGAGTTTGCTCTTGCCGTCCTCGGAAATTTTGTCGTAAACGAAGAGTTGTCTGTCGTTTGGCAAATACAACTTGAATTGTCCGTAAACCGCCGTGTCCTTGTACTCTTTGCGAATCGCCATTGCTTTTTGATAGAAATACCAAATGGAGTTTTCGTCCTGCAACGCTTTTTCGACGTTGACTTCGGGATAATTGGGATTGACGGTATACCACGGCGTGACGGTTGAAAATCCTGCGTTTTCAGCACCGCTCCACTGCACGGGCGTGCGGGCGCAATCGCGCGCGGCGGTGTGTGCGACTTTGAGGATATGCTTATCGCTGAATCCGAATTTTCTCATCAAATCACGCACGCAAAAAGTTGATACGTCTTTGAATTGCGCCCACGGGTCAGTGCCTTTTGGGTACTTGTCAAAATAGAGCGCGGTCATGCCGATTTCCTGTCCCTGATAAATGAAGTGTGTGCCGGAAAGGAAAGTGTACGCCATGCAAAGTGCTTTGCCGCTCTCAACCCTGTATTCCTCGCTGCCGTATCTCGAAATGATACGCGCGTGGTCGTGATTTTCAAGGTAGTTTGCGTTCCACGCTCTGTGATAGAGTTTTGTTTGCCAATTATTGAAAGTGCGTTTGAGTTTCGGCAAACTGAACGGCGTATGCACCCACTCGATGATGATACAATCCGCGTTCATATGCTGGAAGGAAATCATCATATCGAGTTCTTTTTTGTTTTCGTTGACGTAGGTAAGTGCGGTTTTGACGTTCATAAGCGGCGCTTCGCCAACCTGAAAAGCGTCGTACTGTTCGATAACTTTGCGATATTCCTGCAAATATTCGTGGATGTGAGGTCCGTTGTTGTAGTGTTCCATACCTCTCGAGGCAGGCATAAACCAATTGCCGTTGGGCAATCCCTCAACCTTGCTGATTTGAGTAATGACGTCCTCGCGGAAACCGTCAACGCCCATATCGAGCCAGAATCTCATAACGTCCTTGACCGCCTCTCTCACCTTTGGATTGTCGTGATTGAGGTCGGGTTGCTCTTTTGCGTAGAGGTGGAGATAGAACTCGCCTCTTTGCTCGTTGAACTCCCACGCAGAACCCGGGAAAGTTGACATCCAATTGTTCGGCACTTTTTTGCCGTCCTTGCCTCTGCCCTTGCGCCAGATGTAAAAGTCGGTATACGGCTCGATCTTTGCGCAACTCTTTTTGAACCACTCATGTTGATCAGACGTATGGTTGATGACGAGATCCATAATCACTCTCATGCCGAGCGCATGCGCCTTTTCAAGCACCGCTTTGAAGTCGTCGAGAGTACCATAGTCGGCGTTGATATTCTTGTAATCGGCAATATCGTAGCCGTAGTCCGCTTGCGGCGAAACGTACAACGGCGAAAACCATATCGCATCGCTTCCGAGG
>CAVABL010000011.1:8794-16805 GCA_963586735.1 Firmicutes bacterium TM09-10 | reverse complement strand
GTCTTGAAGAGATATCGCCCACCTACAAAAAGATGGTGTATCTGCAAAAACTCGAAAGAGAAGTCGAAGGGGGTGAGGCGTAATGAAAACCGACGTTGAAAAACTCAAAGGCGACGTCCATATCCCCGCAAAAGATATGCTCAAACGCATATATCGCTATCTCAAACCCGAAACGGCGCGATTTGTGGGCGCAATGCTGCTCATAATCGTCAACGTCATTCTCGATATAATCTTGCCGCTTTTCGTGAGTAAAATCACAAACAACTTGAAGTCGGACGGCATAAATATGCAGTTTATCGTCGGTATGGCGGTGGCGTATCTTGCAATCGGCGTATTCAATCAGGCGTTTCTCGTTTGGGAGTCGATGCTTTTGCAACACGCAGGGCAGAACATAATCTACACCTTGCGCAACGAGGTGTTTGCGCACATCGAGCAATTGTCGCAAAATCAGTTTGACGAGATGCCCGTCGGCTCGCTCGTCACGCGCGTTGCGTCGTACACGGCGTCGATGTCCGATTTGTTCACGAATGTCATCGTCAACGTCATCCGCAACGTGTTGACGGTCGTCGGCGTTTACGGAATCATGCTTTATATCTCGTGGCAACTGTCCTTGGTCATGCTCGGCTTTATTGCGGTTGTGTTTGTCACGTCTTTCTTCTTCCAAAAAATCGTCAGAAAAGTTTTCACGAAAGAGAGGCAGTATATTTCGGAGTTGAACACGTTTCTAAACGAGAATTTGTCGGGCATGAAACTCATTCAGATTTTCAACCGTCAGCAAAAGAAAGACCTCGAATTTTTGGAAAAGAACGAAAATTTGCGCAAGTCGAGATACAAAGTCGTGTTGGCGTTCGGAATATACAGACCGTTCATCACGCTGCTTTATATTAGTTCGATTGCGGTGACATTCTGGCTTGGCATGGAGTTCGGTCTTGACGCAGGCATGATTGTTGCGTTTTATCTGTATCTTGCGAGATTTTTCAACCCCATACAAAACCTTGCCGACCAACTCAACAACTTGCAAAAGGCAATCACAGCGTCCGAGAGACTGTTCAATCTGCTTGACGTTAAACCCGAAATCGTGGACAGAGAAGACGCCGTTACGGTTGACAAATTCGAGGGGAAAATCGAATTCAAAAACGTTTGGTTTGCCTATAAGGACGAGGAGTGGATTCTCAAAGACGTGTCGTTCACAATTAATCCAAAGGAAACGTGCGCGTTCGTGGGCGCGACGGGTGCGGGCAAAACTACGATATTGTCCCTCATCGTGCGCAACTACGAGATTCAGAAAGGGCAAATTCTCATCGACGGCAGAGATATAAGCACAATAGATATTCACTCGCTTCGCAAGGGCATAGGTCAGATGCTTCAGGACGTGTTTTTGTTCAGCGGTACGGTGAGGAGCAACATTACCCTCAACGACGAATCGTTCACGGACGAGGAAATCGAGGACGCCTGCAAGTACGTTAACGCCGACTCGTTCATTGCCTCGCAAGAGCACGGGCTCGACGAGGAAGTCATCGAAAGAGGTGAAAACTTCTCGCAAGGACAACGGCAACTTCTGTCGTTTGCAAGAACTGTGCTTCACAAACCGCAGATTCTCATTCTTGACGAGGCGACCGCAAACATCGACACCGAAACCGAAGTCGTCATTCAAAAATCGCTTGAAAACATCCGCAACATAGGCACTATGCTCGTCGTTGCGCACAGGCTTTCGACGATTCAGCACGCCGACCAGATAATCGTTTTGCAAAACGGACGCATCATTGAAAAAGGCACGCATCAGCAATTGCTCAAAAACAAGGGGTACTATCACAAACTTTACGAATTGCAATTTGAGCATCGCGATTGAGAAAACATACATTTGTAAGAGATATAAAACATTTTGTCGGACAACTTTCATTCGATTGACTTTTTCGGCATATGTGCTAAAATGTGTTTGTATATTTTGATATACGACAAACACGAGGAGGGTGTCATGTACCACATAATCGTCAATCCCGAGGGCGGAAAGGGTAAGAGCTTGAAAGCGCTCAAAACCGTCGAGGAAATTTTGAAAGGAAACAACGCTCAATACGTCGTTCACAAAACCGAGTATGCCGAACATGCAACCGAAATCACAAGGGAATTGTCAAAAACTCCCGACACGAACATAATCGTTATGGGCGGTGACGGCTCTTTTCACGAGGTGCTTTGTGGCATTGAAAATTTCGACAACGTTACGCTTGGCTTGATTGCTTGCGGCAGCGGCAACGATTTTATCAAAAAATCAGGTCATTCAAAGGACGTGAGAGAGGCAACTCAAACGATTCTTAAAGGCAACGTCGGTCACGTCGACTATATGGAAATGGGCAAGTATCGTTGCCTCAACGTCGGTGGTGGCGGTATGGACGTTGACGTGCTTTTGAAGTATGCAAATTGCAAAACGCTCAAAGGCAAAGCAGCATACTATTATTCGCTTTTCTACACTCTTTTGCACACGAGATTCCACCATTTGCGCATCACTGCGGACGGCGTGAGCAAGGACACGAGCGTGTTTATGATTGGCATCGGCAACGGCGGATTCATCGGCGGCGGCATACCAATTTGCCCTAACGCAGTCGTTGATGACGGACTTTTGAACGTCGGCTACGTGAGCGAAATGAAAAAGAGCAAAATCATTTTCCGTCTCGGAAAGTTTTTGAAAGGCAAGCACGTCGGCACGGAGTGGGGTGGCGAGTATACCGCAAAAAAGATAACTCTCGAAGCGCTTGACGACAGTCGGTTTGAACTTGACGGCGAAATCATCGAGGACACTAAACTTGACATCGAAGTCGTGCACGGCAAACTCAAAATGTTCAGATAATTTGCAAAATTTGTGGTTTATCCGTTGAAAAACGATGCATAAACCATTGAATATGTCAATAAACATTGAAACAGTCCGACACAAACGGACTGTTTTTTATGAGCGGAAGTTTTCGTTTTGGCGCGGTTTTCGTCACGATGCGTTAAAAAAATAATGACAATATGCGGACTGTTTTTAATGTATGGAATTTTGCATTTTTACACTGTTTTCGGTGCGATACGCCTAAACCGAGTGACGATTGAGGCAATCGCGTGACGATGATTCAAATGCGTTTTGGCAATGTGCGAGATTGTCCGTTCGACTGCGACGAGTATGCCGCAAAAATCTTTGGAAACCTTTTAAGATTTTCTCTTGTAAATCACCTTTTCATGTGATATAATTCTAATACTAATATCGTATATTATCGGGAAGGTCGAAATTGACAGATACAAGACAGGCAAAACAAAACAAATGGAACAGAATCGCGGCGGGGGTGCTGGTCATCATCGTGTCGCTTTTTTGCTTTCTTTCATTGGTCGGCGCGCTCGGCGGCGTGGGAAGGATGGTTTATTCTTTCTTGTGTGGCTTTTTCGGGCTTGCCGCGTACGGATATTCGCTCGCAGGGCTTGTCATCGGCATTGCGGTCACGTTCAACGTGCACCCGAAAATGCGCATTTCAAAGGCGTTGACTTATTTTGGACTGCTCCTCGTTGGCATCTTTGCACTTCAAATTTATACGTCAAGCACGCATATCCTCGGCGCAAGTTACGGTGAATATCTGCTTGCGTGCTACAAAAATACCAACACCGCCGGCGGTATGCTTTTGGGCATCCCGGCTTATCCTCTCATGAAAGTCATCACGTCGGTCGGCGCGCTCGTTGTGGCGTGCGCGGCGTTTTTTGCATTGGCACTTTTTGCAATCATTCCCTCGCTGAAACGCAACGTCACCTATACGGTCGCAACGAAAGACGAGCGTGACAAGACGATGAAAACGAAAAAACAAAAACGCTCGTTTGCGCCAAAAAAGCAAAAACAAAACGTCCAAACGTCAACGCTCGTTGAGGCGCAGGACGCTCCTACTATCACGGATTTCAATTCGGCAGGCACGGGAAGAGGACTTTACGTCGTGGACGTCCCCGGCGACCCTCTTCAGACAAAAGTCAACAAAAAGGCACTCGGCGCAGAGGGTTACAGTCCGCTCGACTCGTTCAATCCTCTCTATCCCAACGCACAAGGCGCGGTTGAGGATGAGATAAGACGTCCGATTGCAAACGACGGTGCGGAAAGATTTTCGGCAAGAGGCATTGCAAGAGATATTCTTTTCGGCGCAGGTCCGAACAAGGACAACCTTGCAAGATTCGACACTGTCAAAGACCCCGGCAACGCTCTTTCAAACGTGAGCGCGCCTTACAGTCAATTCAAGAGAAACGAACTCAAATCAAAACTCGGCGTGGACGCAACTCAAAGCGCAATCCGTGAGGACTTTATGTCGAGGTACAGAGCCGTTCAACCCGAGCCGCAAGCACCGCAATCAGTGCAGAGCGAGGACAAAAAGTCCGTTGCGGGCAAAGTTGAAACTCCGCTCGATTTCAAGCGTGATTTCAGCGCACTCAAACAAGAACAAACGCAACGATTCAATCAGATGTACGCAAAGCCTGAATTCGAGGCGGACGTGCATATGGAACAACAGGACGATGCGTGCCTCATTGCAGAACCCGTCAAAAAAGAGGTCGTCAAACCCACCAAGACTTACGACGGCGCGGACGCAATCAATTCAACCATTCAAAAAGCGAACGATTCGGTGTCAAAGCAACAAGTGAACGTGGGCATGCTCGGCGCGCTCAACAGGGCAATATCGGGTGAGGAAGAGCAAAAAACCGTCGTCAAGGAAGAGATAGTGTCCGAGGCGTACGACAAGCCCGAAACGGATATGGTGTTCATCGCAAGAGACAAGAGCGCCGACGCGCAAAGCGTGCAAACCGCTTCGAAAAAGGATGTGCAAAGCGGCAAAGACAGTTCGGCAAGCGCCGTTGAGAGTGCAAAGACCGCACAAATTCCCGTTGTCACGCAAAAGAAGACGACGAGCATCGACGACCTCGACAGAAGCGGATATACTGCCGTTCAGGGCGATGCGAAACTGCCAAGAGCGTTTTCACAAACCGCCGCAACCGAAGAGAAGACGGAAACAAATTTCTTTGGCGGCATAGGCAAGACGAAACCCGTCAGGACATATGAAATGAGCAAGGCAACGCTTGAAAATCAACGTCCGAAATATGTTGACGACGACGCTACTGTGGGCGGTGACAATCCCGTCGCGCCCGCTCCCGTTCAGCAAAAAGTCACGGGCGGCGAAATGTCGCGCGCGGCAATTCAATCGACGACGGCAATCGCCAAAAACTCGGCAAAAGACATCGAAAGCGCCGAAGTTAAGGCTCGCATTCAAAATATAAAACAGGCAATCAAAGAAACTCCTCAAATGGGACAGTACGAGCGAGAAGCACTCATGAGAGAGGAGAAGATGAAAACCGCAAAATCGCGTGGAATTCAGAGCGCCGACGCCTCCAAAAAGAGCGACGGCGAGCGACTCACGCAAGTCAATATGGAACAGGCAATCGCACAAGCGACTCCGAAACGTCCCTATGTTGCGCCGCCTATATCCTTGCTCAATCCTCCCGCTCCCGAAATCGATCAGAACGAGGACTACGAAAAGAAGAAAGAACAGATCATCAATACACTTGCTTTTTTCAGCATAACGGGCGAGGTTATCGACATTCTTGTCGGACCGACGTTCACGATGTACAAACTGCGCGTTGAAATGCCGAGAGGCAGGACGATTGGATATATTTCGTCGCTTGAAAGCGACATCGCAATGAAGATGGAAGCGGGCAGCGTGCGTATCATCGCGCCTATTCCAGGAGAGAACGCCGTCGGCATCGAAGTGCCAAACAAGCACAGACGTAACGTCAATCTCAGCGAGATTATTCAGTCGCCAGAATTCAACAACGCAAAAGCACCGGCAACATTTGCGCTCGGCAAAAACCTTTACGGCGATTCGAGAGTGGTGGAAATCAGAAAACTTCCGCACGTGCTCATCGCAGGCGCAACCGGCGCCGGCAAGAGCTGCTGCATCAACTCGATTATCGTCAGTTTGCTTTACAAGGCGTCACCCGACGACGTGCGTCTCATCCTCATAGACCCCAAACGCATAGAAATGAGCGTTTACGCAGGCATTCCGCATCTGCTCATGGATGAGATTATCTGCGATACGGACAAGGCAATTCGTGCGCTCAATTGGGCGATAAGCGAAATGGAAAGACGCATTAAATTCCTTGCCGAAGTCAACTACAGAGACATCGACGAGTACAATGCCGATTGCCAGAAGAACGGCTATGAAAAGATGCCGAGAATCGTCATCATCGTCGACGAGTTTGCGGACCTCATGTCAACGGGCAAAAAAGCCGTCGAGGACACAGTCAACCGCATCGCAAGACTCGCGCGTGCAGTGGGCATTCATCTTATGCTCGCAACGCAAAGACCGTCCGTCGACGTCATCAGCGGTACGATAAAAAACAACTTCCCGAGCCGCGTCGCGTTCAAGGTCACGTCGAGTTTTGACAGCAAAACCATTCTCGACACGGTGGGCGCGGACAAACTGCTCGGCTACGGCGACTTGCTGTATATGATGCCGGGTGCAAACGACCTCGAACGTATGCAGGGCGCGTTCATATCAAATGAGGAAGTCAAAAAAGTGGTTGATTTTGTCAAATCCAAAAACGACGCTTATTTTGACAACAACATCAAGGACGCAATTTTCAAGGACAAAGATGAAGAAAAACCCTCGCAATCAAAAGACGCAAAGGCAAACGACAAGGACAAGATCCCGCCCGAACTCTTCGACGCGTTGCAACTCGGCATCGAACTCAGAGAGGAACAGGACGCACCTATAAGCATATCATTTATGCAACGCCGTCTGGGGCTCGGTTGGCCGAAAGCGGCAAAGATTTACGACAAGATGGACCTTATGGGTTATCTCACTCCCGACGAGCACGACCCCAAAAAGAAGAAAGTCAACATCACTTACGATGAACTCGAGGAACTCAGAGCCACTGCGCAAAGCGAGGACGAGGAATGAAAATCGGAGCAATTTCGCTTGGATGCGACAAAAACAGAGTTGACACCGAAAAGATGCTCTCGCGCCTCGTCGGCGGAGGACATACGCTCGTTGGAAGCGAGGAAGAGGCGGACGTCATCATCGTCAACACATGCGCTTTCATTGACAAGGCAAAAGAGGAGTCAATCGACGAGATTCTGAACGCCATAGCCGCAAAAAACGCGTCTAAGGGAAAAAAAGTCGTCGTGACCGGTTGCCTTGCGCAAAGATATGCGGACGCACTCAAAGAGGAATTTCCCGAAGTGGACGCAATTCTCGGAATTGCGGATTACGACAAGATATTGAGCACAATCGAGGACGTCAAAGAGGACAAAAAGGTTTTCGATTGCGCAAATCTCGACAAGTTTTACGAGGGAAGAGTGCTCACGACTCCATATCATTACGCATATCTCAAAATCGCCGACGGATGCAACAACCACTGCACCTACTGTGCCATTCCGTCCATAAGGGGTAAATACCGTTCCGAAAAACTCGAAGACTTGATTTGCGAGGCAAAAAAACTCTCCGACGACGGAGTGAAGGAACTCATACTCGTGGCGCAGGACGTGTCGAGATACGGCACGGATATTGACGGCAAACCGCACCTCATCGAACTTTTGGACGAGCTTTCAAAACTCGATTTTGAGTGGATTCGTTTGCTTTATCTCTATCCCGAAATGGTGGACGACACGCTCGTTGACTATGTCAAAAACAATCCGAAAATCGCAAAATATATGGATATTCCTCTCCAACATATCGACGACGAAGTGCTCAAATGCATGAATCGCAGGACGGACGAGAAGAGTATACGCGCGCTTATATACAAACTCAAAGACGCAAACATCGCCGTGCGCACGACGTTCATTTGCGGTTTCCCGGGCGAAACGCAAAAGCAGTTTGAAAAACTTGAAAATTTCGTCAAAGAAATCAAGTTCGATTATGCGGGATTTTTTGCCTATTCGAGAGAGGAAGGCACGGCGGCGGACAAACTCGACGGTCACATCGATGACGAAATCAAAGAAGCGCGTGCGCAAAAACTG
>CAVABL010000011.1:0-8784 GCA_963586735.1 Firmicutes bacterium TM09-10 | reverse complement strand
TTCAGGAAAAAATTATCATTGAAAGAAACAAGTTGCTCGTCGGCAAAAAAGTCAAAGTGCTCTATGACGACATCGACTACGACAAACAAAAATTCGTGGGCAGAAATCAAACGCAAGCCCCCGATATCGACAACGTCACGCTGTTTTGCGCGGACAATCAAGTGAAAATAGGTGATTTTTACACCGTTGAAATCACGGGCGCGGACGGCATAGACCTCGTCGGAAAGGTGGTAGAATGAAAATTACACTTGCAACAAAAATAACAATCGCTCGCATATTTTTGATAATCCCGACAATCGCAATGTTCGTTGCGGCGGAACTTGCAAGAGTGTCGCAAGGGGCGCATATCGCGCTCGTCGTCATTGCGGCGGCATTGTTTGCAATCTGTTGCGCAACCGACTTTGTTGACGGTCACATCGCAAGAAAGACCAACACCGTGTCAATGCTCGGCAAATTCCTCGATCCGCTTGCGGACAAGGTTGTCATCGTGGTGATGCTCTTCCTCATCGTTTTGTTCAAAGACGGACTTTCAATGAACGGCGTATATCCGCACAACGCGCTCGTTATTGCTTTGCTTTCGGGCATAATCCTTTCAAGAGAACTCATGATTGGCGTGTTCCGCTCCATTGCGGCGTCGAGAGGTCTCGTGCTTGCCGCGGACATCTATGGCAAAATCAAGACGGTGTGCCTCGATGTCGGCGTGACCATTCTCATGCTTGCGGGGCTTCATCCCGTGCTCGGCTGGATGGGCACGATTGTATTTTATGTCGGCGCAATCTTTGCAATCTACAGCGGATTCAACTACGTGTTCAAAAACAAACACGTTCTCCGTCAGGACGACGAGCAAAGCGATTGCGACGAAAAAACTACCGAAGAAAAACAAGGATAAATTTGCAATCGCGCAATCCGACAAACGAAAATGATAAAAGAAATTGTAAAAATCTGCGGTCTTAACAAGAAAAAAATCCAATCCGAACTCAAAAAGTTTGACAGATTCGGCGTGGATTTTGCCGTTGAAGAGGATTGCCTCGACGCAAAAATCACAATGACGAGCAACGCTTCTCGCGAGATTTTTGAGAGGGTGAAAAGCAGGGTTTACAACGCCTTCGAAGAGGAAGTTTATTCTGCAACCGAAGGCTCGCTTGAAGAGATTGCGGCAAGACTTCTCAAAATGAACAGCCGTACGCTTGCCGTCGGCGAAAGCCTTACGGGCGGCGAAATATGTTCGCGTCTTACGAGCGTTGCGGGTATAAGCGCAAACTTTTACGAGGGCATCGTGTGCTACAATCGCGCCTCCAAAGTTGAGAGACTCGGTGTGCCAAAACGCGTGCTTGCCGACTACGGTGCGGTGAGTAGAGAAACGGCGTACGCAATGGTAAAAGGTCTTTGCAATCGTCCCGTGGACATCGCTCTTGCGACGACGGGGCTTGCGGGGCCGACCGGCGACGAAGGAAAACCGGTGGGGCTCGTGTATATCGGCGTCGGTGGCGGAGATTTTATCACCGTGTTCGAGCGCAGGTTCGAGGGGAGCAGAAACGAGATAAGGTGCGCCGCTTCAAACGTTGCGTTGTTCTATCTGATAAGATATTTGAAAGGTGACATTTTGCGGCTTTGACGTACCGATTTCGGTGCATAGACGGCTGTATAATATAAACGAAAAAACATTTGCCGCATCGGCGGAAAAGGATAAAAAGGAGATTTATTATGGCAGACAAAATTCAGGAAAAGTCCAACGACAAGGAACACAACCTGCAACTTGCGCTCGCAAAGATAGAAAAGGATTTCGGCAAAGGCGCAATCATGCGTCTTGGCGACACGGAGATCCCAAAAGTCGAGGCAATTTCGACGGGATGTCTTACGCTTGACGTTGCGCTCGGCATCGGCGGCATCCCGAAGGGAAGAATCATCGAGATCTACGGCCCTGAATCCTCGGGCAAAACGACCGTTGCGCTTCACTGCGTGGCGGAGGTGCAGAAAGAGGGTG
Organism: Firmicutes bacterium TM09-10; assembly: GCA_963586735.1. GTDB lineage: Bacteria > Bacillota > Clostridia > Christensenellales > CAG-917 > CAG-475. The sequence goes on along the minus strand of CAVABL010000011.1, from coordinate 6,800 downwards.
GAACGGCGGCTTTCGTCGACGCGGAGCATGCGCTCGATCCCATTTACGCTTCAAAACTCGGCGTGAATCTCGACGATCTTTACATTTCGCAACCCGACAGCGGCGAGCAGGCACTTGAAATCACCGAAACGCTCATCAGAAGCGGCGCAATCGACATCATCGTCATCGACTCGGTTGCCGCGCTCACACCGCAAGCGGAACTTGACGGCGACATGGGCGACAGTCACGTCGGCATGCAGGCAAGACTTATGTCGCAGGCATTGCGCAAAATCACGGCGGCGTCCTCAAAAAGCAAGTGCACGATCATCTTCATCAACCAATTGAGAGAGAAGATCGGCGTCATGTACGGCAACCCCGAAACCACAACGGGCGGGAAAGCGCTCAAATTCTATTCGTCCGTGCGCATAGAGATAAGGAAAGCGGACACCCTCAAAGACGGCAGCGACATCGTGGGCAATCACGTCAAGGCGAAAGTCGTCAAAAACAAGGTTGCGCCTCCGTTCAAAGTTGCCGAGTTTGACATCATGTACGGCACGGGCATTTCAAACATGGGTTGCGTGCTCGATCTCGCAATCGAAAACGGCTTTGTGCAAAAGAGTGGAAGTTGGTTCAGCTACAACGACGAAAAGATCGGTCAGGGCAGGGAAAAGGCAATGGATTTTCTCAAAACGCACCCCGACGTATTCAAGGAATTGGACGCAAAAATCCGTGAAAAATACGAGATGAACAAGTGATTCATTCGTCTTTAAACCCCGATTTGAACAAAAATCGCTTTTCAGCAACGAAAAGCGATTTTTTTTGGAAGTGTGCATTGACGAAACGCTATAAATAGTATATACTATATATGACAAAACTATATATTGAAAACAATATTTGGTATAGATACAAAGTTTCAAATAAAAATTAGGGTTTTTCCGTTTTGAAAAAACTTTTCGTATGGCCGTATTTTTGCTTTCTGGTGTGGTTTTGATTATATATATGGAGGTCGAACATGACCGAGAATTTCAATTTTCTCATTGCAGCTCTCACACCGGGTGCGGCAGCCGGCATCGCCGCTGCATGCGCAATCGTCGTCGGCGCTTTGATCGGTTTCATCGTTTACAGAGTTTACTCTCAAAACAAGATCGGCAATGCCAAACGTGAAGCGGCAAGAATCATCGAAGAAGCAAATCTCGAAGCAAAAACCATCCGCAAAGACGGTATGCTCGAGGCAAAAGAACAAGTGAACAAAATGCGCATCGATTTCGAAAACGAAACCAAAGAGCGCAAGCAAGAGTGGCAACGCACCGAAAACCGCCTCGCTCAAAAAGAGGCAACTCTTGAAAAGAAAGAGGACGCACTCGACAAAAAAGACGCAACTCTCGACAAGAAAATAGAGGATGCGGAAAAGGCGCAAAAGCAAATCGACGAAACGAAAGCACGCTTGAAAGGCATCGAGGACGAACTTTCAAACGCACAACAAACCATGCAAAAGGAACTCGAAAGAGTTGCCGGCATGACAAAGGAAGAGGCTTCGCAGGAACTTAAAGACGCTTTGCTCGACAGCGTAAAAAAGAGCAGTGCGAACGATGCGAAACTCATCATTCAAGAGGCAAAAGACAACGCTGTCAAAGAGGCGCAAAACATCATCTCACAAGCAATTCAACGTTGCGCCGCAGACACCGCAACCGAAAACACCGTGTCCGTGGTCGCACTCCCCAACGACGAGATGAAGGGCAGAATCATCGGCCGTATGGGCAGAAACATCCGCGCTCTCGAAAGCGCAACGGGTGTTGATCTCATCATTGACGACACCCCCGACGTCATTACGCTCTCGAGTTTCGATCCCGTCAGAAGAGAGATCGCAAGAATTACGCTTGAAAAACTCATCACCGACGGACGCATCCATCCCGCTCGAATCGAGGAAATGGTTGACAAGGTCAGAAAGGAAGTCGAGGCAGGCATCAAGGAAGCAGGTGAAGAAGCAGCGTTTGAAGTCGGCGTTCACGGCTTGCATCCCGAACTTATCAAAATCCTCGGCAGGCTCAAATACCGCACGAGTTACGGTCAAAACGTTCTCAAACACTCAATCGAAGTCGCGTCTGTTGCGGCAATCATGGCATCGGAACTCGGCATCGATCCTCGCATCGCAAAGAGAGCGGGCTTGCTCCACGACATTGGCAAGGCAATCGACCATGAGTTTGAAGGCACTCACGTTCAACTCGGCGTTGAAATCGCAAAGAAGTATCGCGAAAGCAACGAAGTCATCCACGCAATTGCCGCTCACCACAACGACATCGAGCCTCAGACAATCGACGCGGTGCTCATTCAGGCGGCTGACGCAATCTCGAGTGCAAGACCGGGCGCAAGACGCGAATCGGTTGAAACCTATGTCAAGCGTATCGAAAAACTCGAGGAAATCGCAAAATCATTTGACGGCGTCGAGCAAACGTTTGCAGTGCAGGCAGGCAGAGAAATTCGCGTTATGGTCAAACCCGAACAAGTCAATGACGCAAGCACCGTGTTCCTTGCAAGAGACATCGCTCAAAAACTTGAAAGCGAACTCGAATATCCGGGACAAATCAAGGTCAACGTCATCAGGGAAGTCCGCAGTGTAGAGTACGCAAAATGATCGAAAAAAACGCTTTGTTGCAAGTTTGCGCAATGTTTTGCGAAAACTTGCAATCGGGCGCATTTGGTGCTAAAATATCAATAGGCTTTTAGCGCACAACACAAAACACATTATTTAGGAGAATACAATTATGTCACAAATTATGGCAGGCGATTTGAGAAAGGGTATCACTTTCCTCTATGACAATAAAATCATGACAGTAGTCGATTTCTTGCACGTTAAACCGGGCAAGGGCGCTGCTTTCGTCCGCACAAAAATGAAAAACGTCGTCACGGGCGCAGTGCTTGAACAAACGTTCAACCCCACCGAAAAGTTTGAACTCGCTCACATCGAAACCAAAACAATGGAATATCTTTACAACGACGGCGAATTCTATTATTTCATGGATGCCGAAACTTACGAGCAAATCCCGCTCAACAAGAGTCAGGTCGAGGACGCTCTCAACTTTGTCAAAGAGAACATGAACGTCACAATGAAGTTTTTCCAAGGCGCACCGTTCTCCGTTGAACCGCCAAACTTCGTTGAACTTCTCATCACCGTTTGCGAGCCTGCAGTTGCCGGCAACACCGCCACCAACGCAACCAAACCTGCCACCGTTGAAACCGGTTATGAACTTCAGGTTCCTATGTTTGTGAATGAGGGTGATACCATTCGTATTGACACTCGCACCGGCGAATATATGTCAAGAGTATAAGCGCACCAAACAACGAACAACTGCGTTAGGCACGACTTGCCTCAAAACCGTGTATTTCTGTGTACATCGGGTTTTGATTCAAGCCGTGCCTTTCTTGTTCTTTGCCGTTTTTATATGCTTATACTCTTGGCATATCATGTCAACAGTTTGGCGAATAGCTTTGTCAAAACCCCTCCGTCACTCGTCGTGTACGAAAAGTAAACTATGCGAGCGTTGAGGGACTTTTTCGTGTTTTTCATCCGTTTCAGACTCTTGATACACGTTAAAATATCAAATTCAAACGATTTTAAAAACCGTGCGCAATGCATTACGGCACAAAATATAACTATGTCGTTTGCCTTGTTCGTTTTAGGTATTTTTTCATAATACAACAGTTGTTTATCATATTTTTCTTGACGAGTCGAAATTCGCAGTCAATTTTTTTGTGTTGATGTTTTTGCTTGTCATCGATTGCAAATGTTTTTCGGAATCAATTTTGCGAAAAAAAGCTTAATTTGTCGCAATTAAATTAGCGTCGTTTGGGTGGCATATAGTGTTGTATGCTCGATGAGATTGTTGGAGTTGACATCGCAAAGGTTGTCGGTGACGAGGCGCGTGTTGCAGAATTGCGCATGAGGGTGAACAGACCTCTTTGTGTATCCATGATTGACGGCACGCGTAGGGTGGTGTCAAAAAACGGCGCGCCCATTATCGTGAGTCAAAGCGAGATAGACGGCGTTTTGTCAAGGGCGACGAATATGTCGTTTTACAGTGCGTCAGAGGAGATGAAAAGAGGATATGTGCCGTGCAAACATTATCGAATCGGGGTGTGCGGCGAGGGGGTGCTTGACGAAGGAAAATTCATAAGCGTGAAAAATATCTCATTTTTGTGCATACGCGTTCCCCATCAGCTCAAAGGCATTGCAGACAAGATTGCAGGCGACGTTTTCATTGGCGAAAGAGCGCGCAGCACCCTTGTCGTTTCGCCCACCGGGTGCGGAAAGACAACTCTTTTGCGTGAACTTGCTCGCCTTGCATCAAAACGATTCAACGTCGTTGTGATTGACGAGCGATATGAGTTGTGCGCCGTTGCAAACGGTGTTCCTATCCTCGATGTCGGAGACGTCGACATTGTGAGCGGAGTGCCAAAAAAGAATGCGTATGAAAACTGCGTGCGAGCAATGGATCCGGACATCATCGTCACCGACGAATTGTTTGGCGTCGACGATGCAAGGGCAATTGCGGACGTTCTGAGATGCGGTGTGAGCGTGTTTGCATCCATTCACGGAAAGAGTATCAGTGACGTTGCCAAAAGCGATTTTGCGCCTCTTCTCAACTCGTTTGAGGTTGTAATCGTGCTTGGAAAAAATCCTGTGGGCACTATTGTTGAAAAACGTGTATGAATGACGTTTTGCGACTTGTCGGCGGAGGATTGCTTGCGCTTGTGGCGTGCTACGTGGGCGTGCTCGTCAAAAGGCGATATAAAAACAGGGTGGCATTTTTCAAGTCCGCATGCGAGTTTTTGTCCTGCGCGTCAACAGAACTCGGTATGAAAAAAACGCCTATGCCACAGATTGCGCAAAAATTTCTGCAATCGCGAGACGGAAGTTTTGAAAGGACGATCGCAAAGTGGATGGACGTTGCGCGCGGTGGCAAAATCTTTGACTTTGAGTGCGTCGAAGCGCCCGAGTTGAAAACCGAGGAAAAGAAGCAAATTGCGTCATTTTTCTCATCGCTCGGCAAAACTGATCTCAACGACCAGTTGTCGCTCGTGGCATATTACAAAAACGTGTTTGAACAAAAACGGAAAACATGTGAGGAGGAAAGCAAAAAGCTCGGCAATATGTATTTCAAACTCTGCGCGCTTTTGGGACTTGCACTTATGCTTGTTCTCGCATGATAAGAGGATTGTGAGGAAAGCGTTGTGCAATTTGCACTAGGCAACCAAATGGATTTCCACTGATGACGTTCGCAGTAAAAGCATTGATGGTGTAGTTTGTTTGAATGCCGATGGTTTGCAACTTAAAACGTCAACGGCAATCAAGCGGAAATGCTTGCCAAAACAGTAGTAATTGCCAATGCAAATCAACGAAATTGACAATGCAAGCATTCAAAAAAATGCAAATTTGCGATGAAAGTGATGAAATGAAGGCAATTGAGCGCAAAAAAGTCGGTGAAAATGCGAATCGACATGGAATCTGCAATGCAATAAGCGATTTTTATAAAGGGGACGGGTATGGACGTAAACATAATTTTGAAAATTGCAGGAGTCGGGTTGCTCACGGCAATTGTGTGTGTGATTTTGAAAAAGAGCGACCGAGACGAGATTGCAACATTTGCAACTCTTGCAGGACTTATCATCGTTGCAGTGCTTGTGCTTGATATGCTCGGCGGATTGTTTGACACGTTGAAATCGATATTGGCACTGTACTGAACGACAGAGTAGCGTAGAATGACGGCTGACAATTAAACATTGCCAACAGGTTTGATTGCCGATTAAAGAATGTATCGCACAATAGAAGCATAGGGCAAACAGGTGTCGGGCAAATGTGGCTAATAAGTGTGTCGTTGATGACAAGACACTGCGTCGAACGAAAGCGTATGCACATATCGGCTGTTGATAAGGCTGAGTGCAGCGCAAGTGTGCCAACGTGTTTGCGAGTCGTTGGCAATATTAGGCACTTTATTGACAAGATTTGACGGTGTAAAGTGGCTGATGCGTCAAGTGGACAAAAAATTGAAAACGGAGAGCAAGAGAAAAAATGATTTTCAAACTCATCGGAATTGCATTGACGGGTGTTGTCGTTGTGACTTTGCTCAAAAGTTCAAAACCCGAATTTGCCGTTTTTGCAACCATTGCAACGGGCGTCGTAATGGTGATAACTATGCTGTCCGCGCTTCAGGAAGTCGTGCTTGCATTTGACTCAATCGTTGAAAAAAGCGGCGTTGACGACGAGGTGTTTGCGCTTGTTTTGAAGATAATCGGCATCGGATATCTCACCGAATATTCGTCGTCGGTCGCATGCGACGCAGGGTGTGATTCCATTGCGCAAAAGTTGCAATTCGGTGGTAAAATCGTCATATTTTTGATGAGCATTTCAATTGTGAAATCCCTTGTGGACGTGGTGTCCTCTCTTGTGAATATGATATGAAAACATGTGACATTGGCATAAAAAGACTTATAAAAAACCGCAAAAAAACCACAAAAAAGGGTATAAAAAACCGTAAAAATACATTAAAAAATTATAAAAAACCGTTGATTTTTGATATGAAAACGGCCGGTTTTTACGCGATTTTTGCGTATTTTTTGCGTATTGTTTTGAACTTTCTTTCGCATTTTTGGTTGCTTTTTGCAAAAAATCATGACTGTTTTCATGTGCGCTTGATCGGGAATTATCGGTGTTCTCGCAGGTGCCGGACAGGGATGAGTGAACATAAAATTGAGTGGCTGCTGGTGAATCGAGATAGTTTTCGTGTGCGCAAAACGGCGTTTCCGGCACGTTGTTTTTTGTGTGT
>CAVABL010000010.1:0-17009 GCA_963586735.1 Firmicutes bacterium TM09-10 | reverse complement strand
AATTCGTGCAAGGACAAAACTTCAATCCACAGTTCCGCTATATCGCTTGCTTGGTTTTTGCGTGCTGTGCACGCAAGCGGACAAAATCTCTTGCCACAATTTCGCCAAATTCTCTGCTTGGTGAAGCGCACTTCGTGCGCCAGCGGACAGTTTCAATTCTTCCACAACCCACGCAAAGCGTGGATATCATCGTTGCACCGCAACGATATCATCCGAACACAGTGAGGATATCATCGCCGCAGGCGATATCATTGATTGCGCCAACAGCGCAATCCCGTGCGATATCATTGCAACGCAGTTGCCACCTCAACCCAAACGCAGTTTGGATATCATCACGCAGTGATATCATCTGAACACAGTGAGGATATCATCGCCGCAGGCGATATCATTGATTGCGCCAACAGCGCAATCCCGTGCGATATCGTAGCAACGCATTTGCAATCTTATTGCAAATGCGTTGCTATCCCTTCTCTTTCCAATTCTGCAAAAAACTCGTTCGGGAGCGATTGCTCTTTGATTGCTCTCGTAAAAGCGAGCGTAGTTTTGCCGTTCGTAGTGATTGCGCCGAGGTTTTGTGTATTGTTTTTTGACACGTTCATATTCAAAACGTATCTGTCAACGCCCATACTCTCGGGTGAAACGACGTTGCCGAGATTGCTGAAAATGATAGTTTGACGCGAGCGCATAAACACTCTGCCGAGGCGCAGAATCGCGGTTTTGACAAAGAGCGGCACGATTTTCAAAATCCAATTTTTTTGCGCTTTGACCGTCGTAGAGATGAAAGCGTCCAGTTTATCTTTTGAGGTTTTGATTTTGAGTTGTCTTTGCGTTTCTTTTGCGCACTCCTCTATGCTTTTAAACTCGGACGGCGCAATGACGATTCTCACAAACGTAACGAAGTTACGCATCGTTTTCGACGGGTACAACGCGCGCAGATTGACGGGAATCATCACCGCGATAGGCGCTTTGTTCTTTGACGTTTTTTCAATGGAAAACGCCAGCAAACCTGCCACGTACGCCGTAAACGAAACGCCGATTTCCTTTGCTCTTTTGATGACTTGCGCGGTTTCGACAACGCCCTCGCTCACCTCGTATCCGTCCTTTGAGAGCGTACCTTTGATTCTATGCGGCACAAACCCTGCAAGAGCTTTGAGATTCATCTGTCCGAAAGATATCGGTTTATAATTCTTTTCAAAACTATCCTCGACTTCCTCATCAAACGACGGACTTTGCCAACCGATAACGTCGTCGTCCTCGACCTTAAATCCGAGCAATTCTCTATATCTTCCGACGATACTTTTCAAAAAAGCCAGCGCGCCGTTTCCGTCGCAGAGCGCGTGGAAGATTTCGAGGATGATTCTCTTGTCCGCCGCCGACACTCTGAACCAATATCCGTTTGTATCGTCGGGGTTGATAGGTTTCAAAAGCGGTTCTTCGTCAAAAACTTTGACGGGAGCGTCGTTTTGTTCGAAAAAGTGCCACGCATACCCCTTTTTCAAGCGCACTTTGTACGCCTGAAATCTCGGCATAATGTCGTTGAGCGCAATCTGCAAAACGTCCTTGTCAACGTCTTCTTTCATCAAAGCGGAGATTCTGAACAAACTCTGCGCTTTTTTCGTTGACATAATCGGATAAAACTTTGCCGAGTGGTCAATCTCCAACTTCGACGCTCTTTTCGATTTTTTTGATTTTCCCGACGCCGCTTTTGACGACTCTTTCTCGTTCGATATTTTTTCACCCTCGTTTCCCGGCGTTTCCGCGGCGGTTTTTGGGGATTTTTCATTGTTTTCGGTTATGTTTTTGCTTGATTGCGACAATTTTTGTCACTTCCTTATCGATATATTGCATACATTTTATTCTTTTTCAATATTATTGTCAATGAAATGTGCCTTGCACGAAAAGGAGCGCCATGGATTTCGTCAAACCCTCTCAAAAGAACGCAATTTACCCTGCAAAAACACAGCCCGCAAAGCCGACCGCTTACACGGAAAAACAAGTCGATCAAACCGCAAAAATCTCGCGTCGAGCCGCCGGCCAAACCGAAAAAACGCCTCAAAAAACCATTGATTCGGCGGCGAAAACCGTTCAAAAAATCGCGCACAAAGTCGAACTTGACCACGTTCACGCAATGAGCGTCACGGGCGTTGAGGACGTGCCGACTTTCACCGACAAAAACGTCGTGATTCGCCTCAAAGGCGAAACCCTCACCGTATCGGGACAGAATCTTGCCGTAAAGAGCCTTGATATAGGCGAGGGAAAACTGCAAATCGAGGGGCAAGTCAACGCCTTGAAGTACTCTTCCTCAACCGCGCCGACGTCGTTTGCAAAGCGAATTTTCAGATGACGTCGTTATACCTCGGTGCAAACGCAAAAACGCAGGCAATTTGCTTTGCGTTATGCTTTGCGTGCGGACTTGCAGGGGGCGTTTTTGCCTTGCTTTACACAAAAAAATCGCGATTCTTCGAGAAAATGCTCGTCGATTTTTTCACGACCGTCGTCATTGGCGCGGGACTTATTTGTTGCGTTGAATTTTTCATGCAAGGCTCGCCCGCGCCCTACGGCGTAGCGGGATATGCGCTTGGCGTATTTTTGCCGCCTTTTGTTTTATTCAGGGTGCGAAAGCACAGGAAAAACGACGAATAACACGCCAATTTGTCTTGTTTTGTTTCGCGACTTTCTTTTTGCTCGTTATGTGCTAATATCGAGCACGGAGGCGGATATGAGCAACGTAAAACACAAAAATTGCGCTATAAGACAACTTGCAAAGAGCGCAAAGAGCAGACTATGCGGCAACGATTACGCCCGCGAGACGCACGTCCCGGCAGGCGCGACGCCCGAGCAAAAGGCGATTTATTTGAAACTGTGCAAACTCGAAAGCGACGGCGAAACTGTCACAAACCCGATTGCGAGTTTTGCCGATCCCGAAAAAATGAAAAGTCTCTCTCACGAGGACAGACAGCGATACATACTCTCCGTTTGCGCGGATTATCTCAGCGTGAAAAAATATCTCGAAGAGCGCACGAAAAAGATTGTTCAAGCTTGAAAATTGCGTTTTTCGCAATTTTTTAGCAAGTTGTCTTGCAACATAATGCGGCGTTTATCACGCCGTTTTGTGTGCATAAACCATCGTTTCGTTGAACATCTTTGCGTTTTCGGGCGGAAATTTGTCTTTTGCGGACGAAATCGGCGCAAAATTTTCTTTTTCTATCATTGACTTTATCGCGCGATAATAATATAATATCAAAAGAATAGTTATCAAGGAGATGGATTATGTATACAAGATGTCCCAGTTGCAGAGCGGAAATCAGTTTTGAACCCCCTGCGAATATGGAGTCGCTTCCCGACGGCTACAAGCATCGCATCAAATGCCCCAGTTGCGGAGTGACCATTGGCGTTAAAATCAACAAAATCGACACGACTCCCGCCCAAGTGGTGCAACAGGCGCCGGCATACACTCAACCGCAAACCAACTTCGAGCCGGTCTATAGCAACGCAAACGAGGAGGCTGTTCCGCAAAAGAAGGTTTCCGACAAGCGCAGCGGCGTAGGCAGAAACGTCGTCATGATGATTTTGTCCTTGCTCTTCGTTGCGGCGTCCGTTTTGGGTTATCTCGTCGACGCAGGCAAAATCACTGCCGGAAACGGTTTATACGGCATCTCGTCTTTGGACGGCATCGTTTATTGGGAAATGCTTATCAAGCACACGGATGTTTTCAAGGCGATGTTTGAAGACGTTGCAACCGGCATCGTGGCAATCATCCCGATGATTGTGTTCACGCTTGCATGCATCAACTTCATCGTTGCGCTCGTGTCCGCTTGCGGCAAGAAGTACGGCAGAGCCTACAACCTCATCGTGAGCATTGTTTTGGCGGCAGGCGCAGTCACGATTTCCTTCATTCCTTACATCGCAATTGGCGAGTGGGACGGCGGACTTCTCGGCTACTTCGGCGACATCGTAGAAAGCGAATATTATATGTTGTTCGTGTCCGCAGGGCTTGGTTTGTTGCAACTTATTTTCGGTCTTTGCTTCTGCAAGTCGCTCAAGAAGAAGGAAAAGAAAGTCAAATAAACAAACTCGCACAACTCAAAATCCACACACAACTCAAAGTCCATCGGCAACCGCCGATGGATTTTTTTATGTTTGAGCGTGTTATTCGCCAAGCGCTATTATACTTTGCAAAAATACGATATTTGGGAAAGCCCTTTTGAGAACCCGCCCAGCGTACCGAGTCGTACGTGACAGGTGAACAAACAGTGTTGGCGCAGTTATTCGCTCAATTATTATATTTCGTAAAATGCGCTATTGAGATGAAGAACAAGGAAACGCCCTTTTGAGAACTCGCCCAACGTACCGAGTCGTACGTGACGGGCGAACAAACGGGTGTTGACGAAGTTATTCGCTCAATTATTATATTTCGTAAAATGCGCTATTGAGATGAAGAACAAGGAAACGCCCTTTTGAGAACCCGCCCAGCGTACATCGGCGTACGTGACGGGCGAACAAAAGGGTGTTGACGAAGTTATTCGCTCAATAGCGCATTTTAAGCAGTGCGTTGACCGAGCGAATCACCCCCATCCTCATCCCCCACAACGTACAAAATATTCACTTCCTCGCCCGTGCGCGCGTCAATATAAATGTAATACGTTCCGTTGTGATGGCACTCGAATTCGTAGGCGAGAACTTCTTGCGTTTGACGGATTGGTATGAGTGTCAGTCTTCCGTCGGCGATTGACGGAACGGACAGGTTTGCGGTGGCGGTTTCGAGGCTAATTTGTGCGGACGGAAGCGTTCTTTGGCAATGATTGAACGCATAGTGCGTGGCGTCGAAACCTATGACCGAGCCGTCCGATTCGTCCACTTTGACTTTGACGAGGTCGGGATAAAGAATCACGTCCTCTTGCAATGGAGCGAGGTTTATCACGCACTCTCCGCCCGAAGACGACGACCAAACGACCGTCATATCCTCGAATCCCGCGTTTTTTGCAAACGCCAAAGCGCGTTGCAGGCACGTTTGACTTGCCTCGACGATTGCGGCGGATTGCAAATCGCTCGGTTGCGAGTTGAAGGATATGAGCATACCGCCCGTTTTTGCAATCTGCACGTATGCGTTTCGTCCGCTCGTCTTGACGGTATAGTCGAGGGTTTTTATATCGCCGTTCGCCTCGCACACGAAGTTTATATCGCTTGCGTTTTCCGCCGCCAAATACGTTTTGACGAGTTCCGCGCCCTGCTCCGCCGAGATTTCGTCTCCGTTCAGTCCTTTCGTTTGCCTGTTTTCGAGCGCGGAGGAAAACGGCCCGTCGTAAATCATTTCGGGATAGTCGAAACTCGGTTCCGAAAACGAAGAAAACGAGCCTGCAAACACGTCGAGCGCGCCCTCGTCGGACAACTGCAAACTTGCCTCGTCGAGATTGCTTTGAACGTCCTCGAGTGATTTTTGATACACGTCCGCGATTTCGCTCATTCTGTAGAGCGTCTGTCTATCCTCGCCGCTCAACTCACCTCCCTTTGCAAGACGCAAGGCAAGCGAGTGTGAAAAATCGCCGAGTTGATTGACAAACTTTTGCGCTTTGAGCACGCCGTCGTCGTTTGACCTGAACGTTGCGAGATTGCTGCTTGCGAGTTCCGACGCACTCCAAACCTCGTATAGCAAAGATTGTTGCATACTCTTTGAGTTGGACACGCTTATTTTGCGCAAGTTAATGCCCAAATCGCTTGCTCCGTCCAGCAAATCGTAGTACGCCCTTTGATAGAGCGCGTCCATTTGCCTTTGATACGTCTCGTGGGTGTGCACGCTCGTTTGAGCGTAATACAGCGCGACGGACAATCCCACGATTGCGCAGGAAAACAAGCCGAGCACGGTACCCAAAACGGCGTTTTTTGCAACTTTTGAGGACGGTTTTTTCTTTTTTTGTATTTGTTCGTTTTGATTTATATCCTTGTTTTTCATCGTTATCTCCTTAACAGAAAGCGTGATTGCCGATATTGAGTTTTATCGTGCGCGCAAGCATCCATTTGCTCGTTGCCGTGCGCGGATTGTAGTAAAAAAGACATCCGTACGTGGGGTCCCACCCGTTGAGCGCATCCTTTGCGGCGTTGTATGCCGACTGATTGGGCGTCAGGTTTATTTGCCCGTCGCTCACGCAATCGAAAGCGCCCGACTGATACACGACTCCCGCCACGGTGTTGGGAAACGAGGATGATTTCACCCTATTGAGCACGACCGCGGCAACGGCAACCTGCCCCGTATACGGCTCTCCCCTCGCCTCGCCGTACACCACTCTTGCAAGCAAGTTGAGGTCGGTTGACGAAGTCGATGATGACGTGCTCGTCTTGCCCGAAAGACTTATTCCGAGAGCCTGCGCCGTGCGAGTGCCGACGATTCCGTCCGCGACGAGTCCGTTTTTCTTTTGAAACGCAATGACGGCGGCTTTGGTTTTCGCGCCGAAAATACCGTCCGCGCTCCCGTTGAGATATCCCCATTTGATGAGTTTTTGTTGCATCGTTTTGACCACGTCCCCTTGCGAGCCCTGTTTTAGCGACGCAGCCTCGACGGGTTTCGGCAAGTCGGCGCAAAAGGCGCACGCCAAAGTCAAAAGCACAAACGCAACGACGAGGACGGCAAATATTTTGTATGTGGATTTCGTTTTCATCGTTCACCTCTTTTTCGGTAGTTTTTCACGGCGTATCGTTTTTATGCACGTATATTTTTTTGCACGGTGGCAAAAATCTCGTCATGAAAAAACATCCGCTTGCTTTTTTAATTTTAACGACGTTTATATTAGTCCTCGTTTTGTGCGCCTGTGACGCGCAACCCTCTCAAAAAGAGATTGCAAAAGAGTGCGTGCGCATACATATACGAGCCAATTCAAACACCGCCGAAGACCAAGCCGTAAAACTCGAAGTGCGCGACGCCGTCACGTCTTATCTGCAAGACAAACTTGAAGGATGCAAGAGCAAAAGCGAGGCGAAGCAAACGCTTGAAAGCGAAAAGGCAAATCTCGTTCAACTTGCAAATCAAACGCTTTATGCAAACGATTTTGACTATAAAGCCTCGATTGCGCTCAAAACGGAACATTTCCCTGACAGGCAGTACGGCGATTACGACTTCCCCGAGGGCGACTACGACGCGCTCATAATCTATCTCGGCGAGGGCGTCGGCGACAACTGGTGGTGCGTTGCGTTTCCACCGTTGTGCTTTGTCCCGAGCGGTGAAAACGGCGAGCGAATTGTCTACAAATCGTGGGTTAAAGAGTGGCTCGACAAGTTGTTTTCAAAATGATGTATATTTGCTCGTATTTGACAAACACTACAAAAAAACTCAAAGGAGAAGCAAATGAAAATATATCGCGAAATCGTGCGCAACACCGCAATGGGCGCGCAATCGATTGACAACATTCTGAACTTTATCGATTCCGAAAAGATGAAAAATTTAGTCCTCTCGCAAAAGGAAGTTATGGAAGATTTTTACGAGCGCGCAAAGTCCGAATTGAGTGCGGACGAACTTGAAGAGGCACAATCCAATCCCGTTCAACGCATGATGCTCAAAGCGGGCGTGAAGATGAACGCAGGCTTAAACAGTTCGTGTTCGCACCTTGCGAGCATGCTCATCGACGGTTACAACATGGGCATCGAAAGCGTGCAGAAGTGCGTCAACGAACTCTCTCGCGACGGCGTTGACGTTCCCGACGTCGCAAAGGATTTGATGAAAGTTTACGACAAAAACATCAAAGCGTTGCGCGCCTATCTTTGACGAACGTCCGCAACGGCGGACTTTTTCAAAGAGCGTACGATTGCCGACGGCAACGGCGTGCGCCACGCGCAACAAAAATCGTTGCTTAAAAACGCAAAACCGCCTCGTTTGAGGCGGCTTTTCAACGTTTTTGGAGATTTATTTTAATCAAAACCCAAACTCGGAAGTCGATGTTTTGGCATAAATCACGTATTGATTTGCGCCGATTGAAATGTCCGAGTCGCTTTGCGCGGCAGGGAGAATATACACGCTGAGCGAAATGCACCCGTTTTCCTTGCTGTATTGCAACAGCGCAAGGCGTTCCGCTTTCGTTTCGACGTACAAATCCATCGTGACGCCGTCAACGACGATGAGCGTGTTTTTATAGACGTCAAACGTCGTCGTTGCGGCGGGTGTTGAAGTTTTTGCAAGGTGCGTCGTCGCAATATCTGCGTCGGTTTTGAGGAAGTACGCATAGTTGAGATATTCAAAAATCGTGTCCGTTCCCTTGCTTTTTACCGCCAAATCGCCCCAGGTGGTATCCACGACATACCACTCTCTCACGCCGTCGTTGTTTGCGTCAATGAGGACTTTATTCCAAGCGTGGCCGCAACCTCTCAATTCATCTTCCGTCATAGCGCTCGGGTTTTTATCACTGCTTGCGTTGCCCACGATGCGCATTGCTTTTATGCCTTCCATTCCGCAAAGGAGGGCGAACGCTTTTGATTTTCCGTCGCACACGGCGCGATGGTCGTTGAACACGCCCTCGAGATAGAACGCGTTATATTTGCTCGCCCCGCTCTCTTTCGATGCGGCAACGGCATAATCGTAGTCCACGACGTTGACAATCCAATCGTAGATTGCGGCGACTTTGTCATACTCGCTCATATCGTCGGTGACGTACGTTTCGAGCACGTCGCGCGCCTTTTCGTAGAGTTGTTCGAGAGCCTCGCCGTCCTCGTCGTTTTCAAAAATCGGTTTATATCCGCAGGACACCGCGCGATAAAGTTCGTTTGAATCCGAAACCGTCACGCTCTCGCTCGCCTTATCGATAGGCAAAACGTCTCTCGTTTGCGTCTGCTCCGAATATCTCAAATATCCCACGATCTGCTCGCTTTCGGCTTTCGGGCTATACGCGCCGCTCGGAATGCCGAACACCGTATCGTCGGAAAAAGTCACCGTGCCGATTGCGCCGTTCGTCGACGTGGAGTAAGCAAAACTGCCCGACTCGTCAACGCCCTCGTCAAACGCCTTTGAAACCTTTTCGCCGAAAACCGAATTGTTGCACCAATCGGAATTTGCAACATACATCTCGTATTTTGCACTTGAGTCGTGCTTTGACACCGCATATCCGATATATGCGTCGAGGTCTGCTTGCGAGGTTATATAGCCGTCGTAATAATTTCCTAGCCACAAAAACTTGTTTTGAATATGTTTTTTCACGTTTTCGGGAATGGAATTCACGTCGTATTCGAGCGCATAGACGATGATTTGTCTGCTTGCGACGTTCTCGACGGTTGCTTTAAGCACGTTTTTGCCGTACGCCAACGCAACATCGGCGTCGCGTTTTGATTCTCCGACAACCGACGTACCGCCCGCGTTTGAAAGCGTCCATTCGCACGCCGCGCCCTGATTCGCATTGAGCGGCAAAAGCGAAATCGAAAACGATTTAGTCTTATCGCCGTTCAAACTTGACTTGAAATAATACGTGCCGTCGCAAATCTCCGTGAGAGTGTCGTCCGCAACTATTGCCACGCTGTCCGTCGGCGCGTATTGTTTGACGAACACCAGCACGACGCTTGCGCTCGTAGTTTGTTCGCCGTCGGTGAGTTCAACCTTGATTGTGACTTCGCACTCGTCGGCTATTCCGCCGACGCCGTACGTAAACGATTCTTCCGTCGTCGTTTGCTTTTCGTCGTCGACAAACCAGGCAACGCTCACGACGGTATCGTCGGCAAGTTCGTCGCGATTCCAACTCACGCCGAGCGTGACGTCCTCTATGCCGGATATTATATTTTGCTGAATTATTCCGCTTGCAATCGGCAAATTCGCCGTGAGAGAAGGAGCGGACAGTGCCGCAACTTCAATCGTAACGGATATTTTTTGAGATTTCACAAGCCCGTTTGCAACGACATAGAACTCAAACTTTTTGTCGAGGTCGTCTTTTGTGAACGAGCGCGTGTAGTTTTTTTCGGTTGCGCCTTCGATTTCGACGTCTTTGCCGTCGACGACCACGTGCCAGGCGACGTCCGCCTTCGTGACGCGGATATTATGCCAGTTTGCGCTCAGCACCATATCTTCGCCTATATGCGCGACGTATTCGCCGCCGTTTTCGCCGTTTTCGAGGCCGCTCGTGACGACGACGTCGATTTTGGTTATCGCCTTTTGCGCGTTGAACAGTCCGCAAGCGACGAGGCAAGTCGACAACAAAATTATCATCGCGCCGACAAGAGCGAACTTCACTACGTGTTTTTTCATACATTCCTCGATTTGCAATTTTGCGAACGCCCCCACCGCGCGCAACATGCGTTTTATGCTTACATTTTATTCTTCAAGTCGGATATTGTCAATATCGTTGTCTTTGGCGTTGAAATTTACAAAATATTGTGTTACAATTCCCATTATGACAGACAACTCGATTTTCACGCTCAACACACCGATATCCAAACAAGACGCGCTTGCCTTGCACCCGATGGCGCTCGCGTTCGTGGGCGACGCCGTCCAGTCTCTTTACACTCGCACTCGCGTGACGATAGGCTCGACGCAAAAAACGGGCGCGCTTCATCACGAGGTGACAAAGGTTGTCAAAGCGGTGTCGCAGGCGGCAGAGGTTGAAAAACTCCTTCCTCTCTTCGACGAGGACGAAAAGGACATTTTCAGGCGCGCACGAAACTGCAAAGTGCAAACCAGCGCAAAACACGCCGAGATGAGCGAATACAGGCGCGCAAGCGGCTTTGAGGCGGTGCTCGGTTATCTTTATCTCATCGGCAACACCGCAAGGCTCGAGGAGTTTTTGAGCGTGTGTTTCGAGGACAAAATCAACGATTAGGAAGGACGATATATGTACATTTACGGACGCAACCCCGTCAAAGAGGCGTACGTTGCAGGCAAAACGGTTGACAAAATTTTCGTGCAGAAAGGCGAATTCGACCCTATGCTTTCGCGCGTGTTGAAACTTGCAAAAGAGGCGCGCACGGTGGTGAGTTACGTTGACAAAAACATGCTTGACAAACTCTCAAACGGCGGCAATCATCAAGGCATAGTCGCCGCCGTCACGGACTTTTCCTATTGCGACGTCGAAGACATTACGAACCTTGCCAAAGAAAAGGACGAACCTCTTTTGATAGTGATTCTTGACGGCATCACCGACCCGCACAACCTCGGCGCAATCATCAGAAGCGCGGAGTGTTTCGGTGCGCACGGCATAGTCATTCCCAAGCACAGAAGCGTGAGCGTCAACGACACCGTCGTCAAAGTCGCATGCGGCGCGACGGAGCATATGCTCATTGCAAAAGTGACGAACGTCAACGACACGATACGATGGCTCAAAGAGCAGAACGTATGGGTTTATGCAACGGATTTTGACGGAAAACCCCCGAAAGACGCAAATCTCAACGGAAACATAGCCATCGTCATAGGCAGCGAGGGCGAGGGCATCCACCGCCTCACGAAAGAACTTTGCGACGACACGCTCACGATTCCGCAATACGGCAAAGTGAATTCTCTCAACGCCTCCGTCGCCGCCGGCATCACCCTATACGAAGCGATTCGCCAACGTCGCTGATTCCCTCCTTATACACAGACTGTGCAAAACCGCCAACTCAACAACACGGGCGGGACACCCGCACCCGATTGCCTTTTTCTCAACCCACACTCGTTCGGGGTGTCAAAAAAAATTATAGAAACAAACAATGACCGAAGCACAAGAAATTCAACTCATCAAACGCGCGCAACGGGGCGATATCGAGGCGGAAAATTCCGTCGCTTTGGCTTACATCGATCTTGCCAAATCCATTGCTCGCTCGTTTGGTGTCGTGGGCGCATACGACGTTGACGATCTTGCGGGCTACGGTATGCTCGGGCTTATACGCGCCATTCACACCTATGACGAAAACGGCAAGGCAAACTTCAAAACGTATGCCACGCGCTGTGTTAGGAACGCAATCGTCGACGCTGTGCGAAAGGCGGATTCCGGACGCGTCGAGGTCAACCTCGACTCCGTTGAAGACGGATTGCAAAACGATCCCCGACAAACGAATCCCGAAAGCATATTCATTGAAAACGAAACCTCCGCCCTGCTTTTTGATGCGATATCATCCCTTCTCACGCCAACGGAGCTCGACGTTTTGAAACTTCATCTCGAATGTATGAGTTACGCCGACATTGCAAGCGAGTTGGGGCTTGAGCGCAAAAAGGTTGACAACGCAATCTATTCCGCAAAGAAGAAAATCAAAAAACTCATCGGCAAAAATTGACTTATCCCTCTTTTGAGGGATTTTTCAATTCCGCATCGCGCAATTTCTCGCAAAACAGCCGTCAAAAGCAGATTTTTTTGCATATTACGCTTGAAAATCTCAAAGCACGAAAAAAGTCGTGGCGCTTGCCACGACTTTTTTTTGTTTTTCAAATGCGGTTATTTGGTTTGTTCGCTTTGAACCGGTGCAAAGTTGATTGTGCCGTTGAGTCCGACAACCGCTTCGTCTTTGGTTGCGTCATAAACCGCCTTGCCGGTGAGGTTTGCCGTGCCTTGATATGTCACGCCAAGTGCAGAAACGGTGATTTGGACGTTGCCGTCAAGTGCAAATTCACCTGCGTTATCGGCGCTGTTTGCATAGACGTTGATGGTTGCAACGAAGTCAACCGATGCATAGCTTGCCGCGCTTGCAGTGCCCGTTGCGGTGACGACTGCGCCGTATTTGCCGTTTGCGAGTTTGCCGACTTCAACGGAAATGCCTGCGGATGCGCCGAGCGTTTCGCTGATGCCTGCGCCTGCGCCCATTTCGATCTTAACGGTGCCTTGTGCGGTTGCATACGCCTTGACGTTTGCGAATGCGCCTGCCGTGTCCTTATCGCCTGCTGCCGCACCGAGCGTGAAGATCATTGCGTCTTTTGCGGTGTCGTAGTCCGCATTGCCGCTGAACGATGCAACTTGGATTTCCTTGTCTTCCGCACCCTCTTCGGTTGCTTTGAGGGTATATGTCACTTTTGCGTCAAAGGTATATGCCTTCTTACCCTCGATTTCTGCGCCGTCGGAAAGTTTGACGTAGAGCGCGAGTTCGCGAGTTGCCTCTTCGCCCGTCTTATCGTCGGTGTAGGTGACGGTGATTGCATATTTTTCGGTGTATTCGGCGTCTGTCGAATCGACCTTTTCAACCTTGATTCCGTTTTCTTTGAGGACTGTGTCCACTCTGTCGACCATACCTTGAATGATGGGTTTAACCGTTGTTGCGACGCCCGATGCGACAAGGTCTGCACCGACTGAGAGTTGGTTGTTATCCCCGACCGTGATGTTCACGCCCGCGTCGAAGTTTGCGGTTGCGTCGTCTTCCGCCGCCGCGGATGCACCTGCCGCATTGGATGCCAACACTGCAACCGTCGTGCCGAGAACTTCCGAGTTGGATGCCTTTTCGGCCTCTTTGTCGTTGTTGCACGCAACGAGCGCGACGAGTGAGAGTGAAACGACAAGCACGAGTGACAAAACAGAAACTAATGCTTTTTTCATAATATTATCTCCTTTTTTTGTTTCAAACAAGATTTGCAACTTTCGATTGCACGGACATAATACGACCGTCAATTAAATTTGAACTAAAAGGAATATAAAGATTATCTTAAAAAAAGATGATGGCAAAAATTTGGCAAAATCGGCGCTTTTCAGCGGGGTTTGTATGTTTTTTAAGTTATGTTATTTAAGTGGTTTTTCCGTTACACAAATTATTTAGATGAACAAACGCGCGCCTGCGTAGGCGCGCGTTCAATATGTTTGCGTTTTTGCGGTTTGTCATTTGAGCGTCGGATATTCTTTGTCCGTTATCGTCCACACGTCGGAGTCAAACACGATGAAATTTTTGTCGTTGAGATTCGCCGACGCCTTCAAGTCGCTTGCGACATGTCCTTTGCCCTGCGTCGTATCGGTATGCTCAAACTCACTGCTGCCGTTGAGCGTAAACGTTTTGTCGCTTGCATAATGAATCAAGTCGGCAGTCATTGACACCTTGCTTTCGTGTTTGCCGAACGTACGACCGATGCGGTTTATTCCGCTCTCGGTGTTTGCGACTTCTATATCCGTGACGACAAAGCAACTGCTGATTTTGCTTTGCGAGTTTCTGCCTGCGATTCCGCCGACGTAGAGCGTGATGTTTTCGGCAGTGGCGTTGACCTTTATCGAGCCTATGCAGTAGGTTGAATTGATTGCGCCGATGCCCGTCGTGCTTGACGAGCTCGAATCCGTCTTATCGCTGAAATTGCTTCCGACGATGCCGCCCACCGCGATGATACCGCTCTTCTTTTGAGCGGTGACGTCGATATTCGCTTCACAATAGCTGTTGAGGATATAACCCTCGTTTCTGCCGACGATACCGCCAACGCACACGATTTGCGAAATTGCGCCGCCCACCGTTGCGTTTTGCAAAGTTGCGTTTACTTTCGTGGTGATTATGCTGCCGGAGTTATCCGCGCACACGCCGCCGAAGTACGTTTCGTCAATACTTTCGAGTTTTGAAACCTTAATCGTGACGTCGTTTTTTGAAATCTGTCCGCCGTTTGAAGAGGCGATTCCGCCTATTTTTGCAAACGCTCTTCCGTTTGCGGTTTTAGTATCGTCCAAGCAATATACGTCCGACAAAACGACGTTAATCGTGTTTGCCGACAGCGTGCTTGCGGAGTTGCTCGTTGCGCACACACCGCCGAATGCAAGCGATTCGCACGCAAAGCGCGCGTCCTCTATCACAACGCTGCAATTGCGCACCATTCCGCTGTCCTTGATTGAATTACTGCCTGCGACCTTTGCGGCGATACCGCCGAAACAGACGGCTTTCATACCGTTGTTCACCCAATCGATTGCCTTTTCGCCGACGAGCAATTGTTTTGCGGTGACCGTGCAATTTTCGACGTTCCCGCTCAACACGGTTGCCACGTACCCGACGTAAACCGCGTTTTCGTATTTGCCTTCCGAATCCGCGCTTATTTTAAGCCCGACGTTTTCAAAAACGACGTTTTTGATTGTTCCCGACACGTATCCGAACACAGAGGCGTGCTTTTCGTTGCCAAACGTTCCGCCGATGAGTTTTGCTCTCTCGCCGACCTGCTCGTTTTCGTCGTAAACGCCGCCGTCAATCGTGCCGTTGAACACGTGATTTTCGTCAAAGAGCGGCTCGAATGACTTTGTGAACGCTATGGACTTAAAGGTGACGTCCGCTTCGAGAAGTTCGGCGATTTCCTTTTGCTCGTCCTCGGAGGGATTTTCCTTGCGGAGCAAATTATAATACGTTTCAAAATCGCTTTCGGATGCAATCGTAACTTGTTTCGTCCACTTTGCGCACATTTTCAGGGTTGCGGGCGTAAAATAATCTTGAAGACCGCATGCCGACAGGAGTGTAGTGCCCGTAGTGCTGTCCGTTTTGAAGGTAAAATCTTTGTCAACGACTTTTTCCTCGTCGTTTTCGGTTATCGTTTGTTGATAGAACCACTTTGCAAATTTATATCCGTCTTTGCTTGCTTTTTTTGCAATCTCGTCGCTGTCCGTTTTCGTTATGGTGTCGTTGACGGGATATTCTCTCACCTCGTCCGTGCCGTCAAACTCAACGGTGACTTTTGGCAACGTACTCTTGAACATTGCGTAGACGTCCATACCTCTTGTAAACAGCCACGTGTTTTCCGTCGTAACCACCGTTTGCGAGGATGTCGCGACTTTTGTCAAGCGCACGGGTTTTCCGTCGTTGCCGACATAAAACCAAAACAAAAACTCGTCGCCGTCGGCAGCCGTTGCGCAGTCGAGATTTTCGCTCTTTGTGTTATACGTCACGGAAAGGTTTGCGTCGCTTGCAATCGTCGCGCCCGTTTCGCAATCTTCCAACTCGTAGGTATACTCGTTCGTTTCCGCGTCCTTTGTCGCGACCACTTTTTTGTCAACGTGCGGCGTCAATTTATAGGTGTTGTTCGTATAAACCGCAGTCAACGTCGTGTTTTTCACAATCGGAGTCGTGCCGAACACAAATTCCGTTGTGCCGTCCGCCGACCAGAACTTGAAGGTATACCCCGTCTTGACGGGCACGATTCTCGTGCCGTCCGCGTTTTTGGGCGCGTCAATCGAAGTGCCCGAAAGCACGTTTGTGACAACGTTGTTCGTGAGTTTGAAGTCGTTGCTGTTGACGTTGAACGTGACCGTGTACTTTGCTTGTTCGTACCGATTGTGACCGTCGCTATTGTCGGTTGAATCGTCTTGCGGATTGCACGCGACAAACACCGAGCACGCAAGTACGCAAACAAGCACGATGCAAAAAATCATTAGCGTTTTTTTCATAAATTTCCTCGCATGTGCGCAAGCGCACACTCGTAGTATGACAAAATTTTATACGTTTATTATACACACAAAACGCCCGCATTTCAACCTTATTTTGCCCTGCGCCCTTATTTAAGCAATTTTTAAACAAAACCCGCACATCCTTTCACCCTCGAACTCGCACAAAAATCGTCAACCCATCACCGACACCGAATGACAAACATAAAAAACAAAACTCATCACAATCAAGAGTGAACCTCATGCAAAAACGCCGCCACACCTCGAACATAACAATCAACAAAATCGTCAAATCTCGACAAAAAACGACAACTTGTCATCGCCACACGCAAAAATCCGCAAAAAGCAACGCCGACCAAATTCGGCATTTCTTCACCACGTGATATTCCGCGTCATTTGGCAATGACTTTCCACGCCTCGACAAGTCTTTCGAGAGAAAACCGCGCGTTTGCAGGACTTGTGGACGGCAAGAGCGTCGTTATGTTTTTGTATTCGGGATATGCGGACAAAAGATAGTGAAAAGCGGCTTTTCCGTTGCAATAGATATGCGATATATCGCTTTTTGCAACCAGCGACGGTATGTCGGCAGGCACGACGTTTGAAATTGCGCTGTCCTTGCTCGCCTCGATGTCGCATTCTTCCACACTGTCGTAAAGCGCGATTCCGTTTGCAAGCAAAAACGATGTGCGCTCGTCAATCGTCGCCGAGCACAAATCAATGCCGAAAATCACCGAAAGCACCTTCCAAAAACGGTTTTTCGGA
>CAVABL010000009.1:7800-17010 GCA_963586735.1 Firmicutes bacterium TM09-10 | reverse complement strand
TCCAAAATCGAGAGGATGAGTTTTGACGATTGCGATCTCATCGACGCAAAAGAAGTCGAACTTATGGCAAACATTGCCGACCTCGAAGAGATCAATTCCAGAAAAAAAGACATTGAAGCCCAAAAGACGAGCGTGAGAGAGGAAATCGAGTCGCACAAGATTTACACTTCCTTGCGCAAGCCTTATTCTTTTTACAAAAACGGTGAAAAAACCGCCGTATTTTTGGGTTATATTCCCTCGCAAAACACGCTTGCTTTGCAAAAATATCAGGACGAAAACGATTGCGTTTACGTTGAATTTTTGAAACAGGGCAAGGTTCAACCCGTCGTTTGTGTGGCAACGCTCGAAGCTGCGGACGCACTGTCAAGCCAGTTGCAATCTCTTGAATTCGTGCGTGCCTCGGTGAACAACGACATGACGCCGCTTGAAAATATCGCAAGTTTGAAAGAGAGGCTCGTTGCGCTCGAAGACGAAAATTTCGAGCTTACGACGCGCGCCCTCGTCAAAGAGATGTACGTTGCCGATTTCAAAACGCTTTACGATTATTATCTCGTTCAACTTGACAAATTCGGCGCAATCGACGGTTTTGCCGCCACGAAGCGCAGTTTTGTGATGGAAGCGTGGTATCCCGCCGAGTTAGAAGGCGACCTCAAAACCTTGCTCGACGACATGGGCGACACGATCGTTTATGAATTTTCAAAACCCAAAGAGGACGAAATCGTCCCCACGTACGTGAGAAACAGCAAGATAGTCGAGCCGTATCAGGACATCACCAACATGTACAGCGCGCCCAACTATTTTTCCGATCTCGATCCCAATCCCGTCATGTCGTTCTTTTATTTTCTGCTTTTCGGCATGATGGTTGCGGACGCGGCGTACGGCATACTGCTCGCTCTTGGCGGATTCATTGCGTATGCGGTGAAGAAACCCGTTCCGGGCAAGGGGAGATTGCTCCTCGTCATAGGCATGGGCGGCATCTCGACAATCGTATGGGGCGCGATATTCGGCGGCTGGTTCGGCCTTGACGTGTCGGGCACGTTCCTTGGCAAACTCCAACTCATACAACCGCTCGAGGGCAACGGACCGCTCTATTTGCTGGGCATATCATTTGCGCTCGGATTCGTGCACATATGGGTGGGCATGCTCCTCAACGCAATCAATCTCATACGCAAAAAACGTCCCCTCGACGCACTTTTCGAGGTTGGCACGTGGTATATGATTTTTGCAGGCATCGCAATGCTTGCCCTCTCGCTTTTGTTCTTCAAACAAATCGTCGCTCTCAAATGGGCAGGCATAGGCGTGATGGCGGGCGGCGCGTTTTTGCTCGTGCTCGGCAACACGCGCGGCAAAAAAGGCGTGAAAAAAGTGACGTCTTTCCTCACGGGTTTCGGCAAACTTTACGACGGCGTGAACATTCTCTCGGACATTCTTTCCTATGCGCGTTTGTTCGGATTGGGGCTTTCTGGCAGCGTCGTCGCGCTCGTCGTCAATCAGATATGCTCCGTCATTCTCGGTTTGTTCCCGACGAATCTCGTTGCCATAGGTTACGTTCTTTGTGTGCCGGTGTTCCTTGTCGGACACGTTTTCAACATAGGCATATCCACGCTTGGCGCGTACGTTCACAATTGCAGACTGCAATACATTGAATTCTTTGGAAAATTCTACGAGGGTTGCGGACACGTGTTCGTGCCTTTCGGAACGAAAACAAAATACACATACTTGGAAAAGTAGGAGGTTTATATGGGTAATTTCACACTTGGGACTTTGATAGCCCTCATCGGCGCAGTGTTTGCGGCGGCAATGGCAGGCATCGGTTCTGCAATCGGCGTCGGAAGCGCGGGCAAAGCGGCGGCAGGCGTCACGGCAGAAGATCCCGACAAGTTTTCCAAATGTCTGGTTCTGCAACTTTTGCCGGGCACGCAAGGCATTTACGGCTTGCTTGTGGCGTTCTTGGTGTTTGTCAAGATAGATCTTTTCGGTGAAGTCGAAAGTTTGTCCGTCACGGGCGGATTGGGCTTGTTTGTCGCGTGTCTTCCCATGGCAATCGTAGGCTTTTTGAGCGCGCTTTATCAGGCAAAAGTCGCATGCAGCGGCATTGCGCTCGTTGCAAAACGTCCCGAAGAGAGCGGCAAGGCAATCATTTTGACGGTTATGGTTGAAACCTATGCCGTTTTGGCACTGCTCGTTTCCTTGCTCGGCGTCATGATGCCCGCAACCGAATCTCTCAGAGAGGCAACCACTGCGGCTGCCGCAGCATTGATTTTGTAATCACCTATGAGCAAAGAAGCAATTGTTGAAAAGATAATATCCGACGCAAATCTGAAAGCGGATTCCGTTCTTGCCGCCGCAAACGCAAAAGCCGACGAGATTATTGCCGCGGCGGCGGAAGAGTGCAAAAGATATATGTACTCGTTTGCCGCCGAAACGGACAAGATGGTTTTTGACGTCGAAGCGCGTTCCAAAACGGTTGCCGACCTCGACGCAAGGAAACTCACGCTTGCCGCAAAAACGAAAGTGTTGGACGTCGTTTACGAGCGCACTCTCGAAAACCTTCGCAATCTTGACAAGGAACGGTATGCCGCGCTCGTTTTTGCCATGCTCGAAAACGCAAAAGACGGTGACGTCGTGACGATTTCAGAGCGCGAAAAAGACGTCGTGACAAAGGATTCGCTTGCAAAATTCGCAAAGCAAAAGGGGATAAAACTCACGCTTGCGGACAAATTCGGCGACTTTGACGGCGGCATAATTCTGAGCGAAAACGGCGTTGACAAAAACTTCACTTTTGAAGTTGAAGTCGCACTGCTTAAAGAGCAAACCGAAGCGCAGGTCGCAAAGGAAATTTTCGGCTGATATGTCCTACAAGTTCTTGTACCAAAACGCCCAAATAAAAAGCAGAGAAAGCAAACTTCTCACTCCGCAGGGAGCGCAGAGGCTTCTTGACGCGTCCGATTTAAAGGAGGCGAGCAAGGCTCTTGTCGAGTTGGGATTTGGCTCGGACGGCGAAAATTTCGACGCCGTATTCAAGCGTTGCGAGGAGGAAAACGTCGCTCTTCTCAAAGAGATGAACGAGGGTGGCGCGCTTGACGCATTCATTGTCGAGGGCGACTATACTAACCTCAAAATTTTGCTCAAAGCGTACGTTTCGGGCTCGAAGGCGGACGCTTTTGCGCCGAGAGGACTTTTCGACATCGAAACTCTCAAAACCGCAATCGAAACGGGGGACGTGCAAGCGCTTCCGAAGAGAATGCAGGACGCAATCCTCAAAACACAGGAGGCGGCTGTCGGCGGACGAATTTCGGCGCACAAACTTGATGTGGAAATCGACAAAACGCAGTTTGCTCATCAACTCGAACTTTGCAAAAAGAGCGGCAAACTCGCAAAAGAATATTTTGAAAAGAGGATTGATTTTCTCAACATATCCTCCTTTGAAAGGACAAGACGGCTCGGACTTGACGGCGCGTTTTTCGAGGAGTGTTTCGTCGCAGGCGGAAAAATTCCCCTCGACGTTTTCAAAAACGGTTGGGAACTTCACGGCGAGGATTTGCTTGCGCTGTTCAAAGACACGGAATACTTCGATGGCGTAAAGGCTCTTGACGAGGGTGGCAAACTCGTCGTGTTCGAGGCAAAATCCGACGACGCTCTTTTGAAATTGTGGAAGGAAAACAAGGACGACATGTATTCGATCGCACCCGTCGTTGCCTTCTATATGAGCAAAAAAACAGAACTTAAAATTGCAAAACTCATCGTGGCAGGCGTGAAAAATCACGTTGCGCCGCAAACGATAAAAGAAAGGATGCGTGAACTTTATGCGTGACAATGCAATCGCAGTATGCGGCGACAAAGACAGCGTGCTTGCATTCAAGGCAATCGGTCTTGACGTTTTCTGCGTTGATGACGAATATCAGGCAAGGGACACCGTCCACGCGCTTGCGAGGAAGTATTCCGTCATATTCGTGACGGAAAAAGTCGCTCTGCAAGCCGACGCACTCATCAAACGCTACAAATCGCGTCCCTATCCCGTCATCGTGCCGATACCGTCGGCGGAAGGCAACCTCGGCGTAGGACTTGCAGGCATAAAAGCCAATGTCGAAAAGGCGATAGGCGCAGACGTTTTATTTGACAAAGACAACAAATAAGAGGACGAACATGGAAACTGGAAAAATCGTAAAAGTATCCGGCCCGTTGATCGTTGCAGAGGGGATGTCCCAATGCAAGATGTACGACGTGGTTCACGTGAGCGAGAAAAAACTCATCGGCGAAGTCATCGAACTTCGCGGCGATCGCGCGTCCATTCAGGTTTATGAAGAAACGAGCGGACTCGGTCCGGGCGAAAACGTATATTCGACGGGCGCTCCGTTGTCTGTCGAGCTTGCACCCGGTCTTATCGAGGGCATTTACGACGGCATTCAAAGACCGCTCGCAAAACTCAGAGAACTTGCAGGCGACCGCATCGAAAGAGGCGTGTATCTGCCTGCCGTAGACCATGAAAAGAAATGGACGTTCGAGCCGAAAGTCACCGTCGGTGACAGCGTCGAGAGCGGAAGCGTGCTCGGCGTCGTGCAGGAAAACGTCCTTGTCGAACATAGAATCATGACTCCTTACGGCGTGAAAGGCGTCGTCAAGGAAATCAAAAACGGCGACTTCACCGTTGACGAAACCGTTGCCGTCGTTGAAACGGAAAAGGGTGACGTCAACGTCACGATGCTCCAAAAATGGCCTGTCAGAAAGGGCAGACCTTACAAAGAAAAACTCTCTCCGAAATCTCCGCTCGTCACGGGGCAGAGAGTCATCGACACGCTTTTCCCGATTGCAAAGGGCGGCGTTGCGGCAGTCCCGGGGCCGTTCGGAAGCGGCAAGACCGTCGTTCAGCATCAACTTGCGAAATGGGCGGACGCCGACATAATCGTTTACGTCGGTTGCGGCGAGCGCGGCAACGAGATGACGGACGTTCTCAACGAGTTTCCGACGCTCATCGACCCGAAGAGCAATCAACCGCTCATGAAGCGCACCGTTCTCATCGCAAACACGTCGGATATGCCGGTTGCGGCGCGTGAGGCGTCGATTTACACGGGCATCACCATCGCGGAGTATTTCAGAGACATGGGCTATTCGGTAGCGATTATGGCGGATTCCACGTCGCGTTGGGCGGAGGCTTTGCGTGAAATGAGCGGACGTCTCGAAGAGATGCCCGGTGAAGAGGGTTATCCCGCATACCTCAGTTCTCGTCTTGCGGAATTTTATGAAAGAGCGGGCGTAGTCAAGGTTTTGGGACAGGACGAAACGGTCGGTTCAATCACCGCAATCGGAGCGGTTTCGCCTCCCGGCGGCGACTTGTCGGAGCCCGTATCGCAGGCAACGTTGCGCATAGTCAAAGTGTTTTGGGGATTGAGCGCGTCGCTTGCCTACAAGCGTCATTTTCCGGCGGTCGACTGGCTCACGAGTTATTCGCTTTACGCAGAACGCCTCGGCGAGTGGTACAACGACAATGTTGACGATGACTGGATGAAATTGCGCGCAAAGTGCATGCTCATTCTTCAGGAAGAGGCGCAACTTGACGAAATCGTTCGACTCGTCGGCATGGACGCACTCTCGCCCGAAAATCGTCTTACGATGGAAACGGCAAAGTCCATAAGAGAGGACTATCTGCATCAAAACGCGTTCCACGAAATCGACACGTTCTCGTCCCTTCGCAAGCAGGAGTACATGCTCCGTCTCATCCTCACGTTTGACGAACTTGCAAAGGATGCGCTTGACAAGAACGTGGACATCGAGGATATTCTCGAACTCGGCGTGAGAGAGCAAATCGGCAGAGCGAAGTATATCCCCGAAAGCGAAATGTCGAAATTTGACGAAATTCTTGCCGAAATCAAGAGCGAAATGCGCGCGCTCACCGACGAAGGAGGGATTTGATGTTAAGAGAATACAACACCATAAGAGAAATTGTCGGCCCGCTTATGCTCGTTGAGGGCGTAGAGGGCGTCAAATACAACGAACTTGTCGAAATCAGGCAGGAAAACGGCGAAGTCAGAAGCGGCAAAGTGCTTGAAATCAACCGCGACAAAGCCCTCGTTCAGTTGTTTGAGGCGTCGCAAGGCATCAAAATGGCAACGTCAAAGGCGAGATTCCTCGGTCACGGCATCGAACTCGGCGTGAGCGAAGACATGCTCGGAAGAGTTTTCGACGGCATGGGCAGACCTCGCGACGGCGGCGCACCCATCATTCCCGAGATGAAACTCGACGTCAACGGACAACCCATAAATCCCGTTGCGCGCGACTATCCCAACGAATTCATTCAAACGGGCATCAGTGCAATCGACGGTTTGAACACGCTTGTCAGAGGACAAAAACTCCCCGTGTTTTCAATGTCGGGCATGCCGCATGCGGAACTTGCCGCACAAATCGCAAGACAGGCAAAAGTTTTGGGCAGCGACGCAAAATTCGCAGTCGTGTTTGCGGCAGTCGGCATCACGTTTGAGGAAGCGGACTTTTTCATCAGCGATTTCAGAAAGACGGGCGCAATCGAAAGAGCGGTCATGTTCATCAATCTTGCGAACGACCCGGCAGTCGAGCGCATTTCAACGCCTCGTATGGCGTTGACGGCGGCGGAATATCTTGCGTTTGAAAAGGATATGCACGTGCTTGTCATCACGACGGACATCACCAACTATGCGGAGGCGTTGCGTGAAGTGTCGGCGGCAAGAAAGGAAGTCCCCGGCAGACGCGGTTACCCGGGGTATATGTACACCGACCTTGCAAGCATGTACGAGCGCGCGGGCAGAATCGTTGGCAAGAAAGGCTCGATTACGCAGATCCCGATCCTCACCATGCCAGAGGACGACAAAACGCATCCCATCCCCGACCTTACGGGTTACATCACCGAGGGGCAAATCATCATCTCGCGTGAACTTTACAAAAAGGGAATCGTTCCGCCCATCGACGTATTGCCGTCGCTGTCACGTCTCAAAGACAAGGGCATCGGCAAGGGCAAAACGAGAGAGGATCACGCCGACACGATGAACCAACTTTTCAGTGCGTACGCGCAAGGCAAAGAGGCAAAGGAACTCAGCTCTATTCTCGGCGACGCCGCGCTCACCGAAACGGACAAGAAGTACGCAAAATTCGCCGACGAGTTTGAAAAGCGATACGTTTCGCAAGGCTTTGACGTCAATCGTGATATCGAGGAAACCCTCGATCTCGGTTGGAAACTCCTCAAAATTTTGCCGAAGAGCGAACTTAAACGCATTCGCGACGAATATATCGAAAAATACCTCGAAAGCGACGAGGATGACAAAAAAGCATGAGCAAACTCAACGTAAACCCCACCAGAATGGAATTGAGACGACTCAAAAATCGTCTCAAAACCGCAACGAGAGGGCACAAACTCCTCAAAGACAAATCTGACGAAATGATACGTCAGTTTATGTTTTACGTGCGTGAAAACAAACGGCTCAGAGAGGAAGTCGAGGAGGAACTCGGGGATTCGCTCAAGTCCTTTATGCTCGCGCGCGCGGTGTCCAGCGACGCGGTGATAGAGGAGGCAATCGCAATGCCCTCGGCAAAAGTCACGCTCGAAACGTCGTCAAAAAACGTCATGAGCGTCAACGTGCCCGTGTTCACCGTCACGGAGGGGGAGAGCAAGGACTTGTATCCGTATTCGTTTGCAAGCGTCACGAGCGAGCTTGACAGTTCGATATCCTCGCTCACCGAGTTGCTCCCAAAGCTTTTGAAACTTGCCGAAGTCGAAAAAACTTGCAATATGCTTGCCGACGAGATTGAAAAAAACAGACGAAGAGTCAATGCGCTCGAATACGTCATGATTCCTCAACTTGAGGAAACCATAAAGTATATCGTCATGAAACTTGATGAAAACGAGAGAGGCGCGACCACAAGACTCATGAAAGTCAAGTCAATGCTCGAAGAAAGACAAAACGAAAAATAACGACGTTCCGCTTGCAATTGCAAGCGGTTTGTATGTTGAATATAGTTTTTATTGAGGAAAAACGATGACAGGAAGCATAATATACGAAAATTGCAGTGTCGAAAATCAAACATTTGACGAGGAGCGCGCTTTTTACGGCGCAAGAAATGTCAAAGTCAAAAACGTCAAAATAGACGGCGTGGCGGACGGCGAGAGCGCATTCAAAGAGTGCAGGGACATCGAATGCAAGGATTGCTTTTTCAATCTTCGATATCCGTTTTGGCACAATCACAATTTGAAAATCGAGGATTGCGAGATGACGCAGTTGTGCCGCGCGTCTCTTTGGTACAGCGAAAATATTCAAATCAAAAACACGAAAATGCACGGCATAAAAGCGTTGAGAGAGTGCAAAAACGTCACGATTGACGGCTCGGATATAATTTCGCCTGAGTTCGGTTGGTCGACGCACGGCGTGACTATGACAAATTCGCATGCGGAAAGCGAGTATTTCATGATGCGCGCAACGTCAATCAACTTCAAAAACGTCGATTTCAAGGGCAAATACAGTTTTCAATACATAAAGGACGCCGTGTTCGAGGATTGCAATTTCGACACGAAAGACGCATTCTGGCATGCCGAAAACGTACTTGTCAAAAATTGCGTCGTCAAGGGCGAGTATCTTGCCTGGTATTGCGACGGCGTGACGTTCGACCATTGCAAAATCATCGGCACGCAACCGCTGTGTTATTGCAACAATCTCAAACTCATCGATTGCGAAATGATAGATTGTGATTTTGCCTTTGAAAAGAGCGACGTCGAAGCAACCGTAACCACGCCCGTTATAAGCATAAAAAACGTCAAAGACGGATGCGTAACCGTGCCGTCGGTGCAAGAGATTATTCGTGACGGCGACGAATATAAAGGAAGAGTCGTCGTCCTCGACAAATAAAAAATTCGTTTTACGGACAATCGATTTTGAAAATCTTTTGTCCGTTTTTATTGTCGGACGCAGACGCGTTTTGCAAAATTATACGGCGAAAATGCGTTTGCGACTTTGCGTTTTCGGGTGCGTTTCAATCGCTCAAAAGTTCCTTCACACAACCGCAATAGACTTGGCGATATATGTCCCACTCTTTGCAAAGAATGGTTGAGCGCAGATAGCCGTCGCGTTTTTTGAAGTCGGAATCGAGATATTTCACGTCGTACTTTGTCGCAATCTCGTTGCCGATTTCGTTGATAAGAGGCGCGTTTTTGTGCGGACTCACTGTCAGCGTCGTTGCAAAAAAGTCAAA
>CAVABL010000009.1:0-7761 GCA_963586735.1 Firmicutes bacterium TM09-10 | reverse complement strand
CCTCGTGCTCTTTGAGATATTGCGCGGTATTTTCAAGGCGGAGAGTGAAACAAAGCGAGCATCTCGCGCCGCCTTCGAGGTCGTTTTTGTGACCTCTGACGTAGTTTATATATTCGCTTTGGTCTTGCTTCGGAACGATGAGCCGAATCCGGCCAAAGTGCGCAATCACGTCTTTAAGTGCATTTTCGCGCCGTTCAAACTCCTCTTTCGGCAAAATGTTCGGATTGTAAAAATAAACCGTCACGTCAAAGTGCGCAGTCAGATATTCAAGCACGCTGCTTGCGCAAGGACCGCAACACGCATGCAAAAGGAGTCTCGGTTTTTGAGCGGACGCATCGGCAAGTTGCATTTCGTATTCGATTGAGCCGATTTTCGGCGTTTTGTTTTTCATAAGACGATTATAACATATTTAATGCGCACCGCGCCACCGAATTTATTATTGTTTTATGCCGTTTGCTGTGTTATAATTCAAAGTGTATTTATGCGCTTGGATTTTTGTCAATCGGGCGCAACGGAGGCAGTATGGCAAATTGCGTGTTGAAAGCCGAAAACATCAAAAAAACTTTCCTCACGGGAGAGGTTGAAACCACGGTGCTCAAGGGCGTCGATTTTTCGCTTGAAGAGGGTGAATTCGTTGCAATCGTAGGTGAATCGGGAAGCGGCAAATCGACGCTTCTTTACATCCTTGCGGGCATCGACAAATCGTCCGAGGGGAGCGTAACGCTGCTCGGACAAGACCTCTGCTCCGCGCGCGACGAGGACGTTGCAAGGATGAGACGAAGAGATTTTTCTTTCGTGTATCAGTTTGACAATCTCGTGCCCAACCTCACGGTTTACGAAAACGTCACGTTGCCTCTCGTGCTTGACAAAAAAAAGGAGAGCGAATACAAAACTCGTGTCGACGACGTTTTGCGCTATCTCGGCATAGACGGACGGAAGAATGCCTATCCTCGTCAGTTGTCGGGCGGTGAACAACAGCGCGTTGCAATCGCAAGAGCGCTTGTGACCAATCCGAAAATCATCTTCCTTGACGAGCCGACGGGCAGCCTTGACAAAGAGCGCGGCAGGCAGGTTATGGAACTTCTCAAAGACATCAACGAAACTCGCGGCGTTGCGCTTGTTATGGTCACTCACTCGCCAGCGCACGCGGCGTACGCAAGCAGAATCGTCAAAATGGAAGACGGCGTGATTACGCCCGCACAGAGATAGGATTGCGCGAGGGCGCAATCAATGATATCGCCTACGGCGATGATATCCTCGCAAGGCTCGGATGAAATCACTTCGTGATGATATCCAAACTGCGTTCGGGTTGAGGATAAATTGAAATTTACCATCTGCGCCGAAAGGCGCACATGCGTGCAGTTGTGGAACAGTCGGAACATTCGTATGCTTAAACTTGCTTTCAAAAACATTGCGGCAAAGCCGTTCAGGTTCGTTGCCACGACTCTTGCAGTCGCGGTGGTTGTCGCGATGATTTTTTGCATGATATCATTCAGGGGCGCAGTGTACGAATATATATACGCCACCGAAACCGCGTCTGCCGGCGTGAGCGACATAACGATTTCCACAAACAGCACGAGCGACCGCATCATGCAGGACGAACCGCTTCAAAACATCGAGTTTGTCAGTCAAATCGTGCCGTCATTGAAACTTTACGCACTGTACGGTGACGAATACGTTGCCGTGCGCGGATTCAAAAAAGGTCAACTTCAAACTCTTTCGGCGATACAAGTCGTTGAGGGTGATATTTCGAGCCTCGAAAGCGGCGCGCTCAGTGACGACATAGTCATTTCGCAAAACGCCGCAAAGCATTTTTCGCTTAAAGTCGGCGACAGAGTCGAGTTTTCGCTCGGCACGAAAAAAGTCGTATGCTACATCGGCGCAATCGCAAAGGAGAGCGGATATTTTCTTGACGACGCGCCCTATCTCATGCTCGGACTCACCGAAAACTTTTCAAAACTCATTCTTGCAAGCGAAAATCTTTGCAACGAAATTCACGTCGTTTTGAGCGACAAGTCCAAAGTTCAACAGACCATTCAGACGATTTCCGCAACCGACGCCTACAAGGATATGCTCGTCACATCGTCAAAAGACGTGAAATACATCGAGGAGCAAACCCAAAGCCTTACCGCGCCAATCGTTTTGTCGGGCGGGGCGGTGCTTGCGCTCGGCATTGCGATAATCGTGATTTTGTTCGTGATGAGCGAGAGCGAAAAGGTCAATCTCATCTCAAAATACAAAGTCGTCGGCGCAACCAAAAAGCAAATTTTTGCAATTTTTCTCACCGAAAGCGCATTGCAGGCGGCAATAGGCACGCTCGTGGGTTCTGCGCTTGCCGTCGGTATTTTCGTCGGACTTTTGAAACTCACTCTTTCAAGGGGCGTATCTTTCGGCGTGTCGGCGGGATATCTCTTCCTTGCCGGCGGAATAGGTTTCGTATGCTCGATTTTGAGTTCGCTCATTCCCATTCTGCGCTCGTTTAAGGGCGGCATAAGGCAACTTGACGTGCGCAAACCCTCAAAATTGTCGGCAGTGCTCGTCGCTCTGTTTGCGATTTTGACGATTACAAGCGTAGTCGTTGAGTTTTGCGTGCCGTCCGCAAAGGCGATTTTGTCCGTTTTCAGTTTGATTTTTGCGGTGGCGTTGCTTGCCGTATCGTGCTCGAAAGTGCTCGGCACGTGCGGAAAACTTCTCTCAAAATCGTCGTTGCCAAGCGTCAGAATCGGCGCAAAAAGCGTGTCGCGCGACAAACGTTTTGCAAGGTCGGTGACAATGCTCACTGTGGGCATGACAATCGCAATGATGCTCTTTATGTCCTATTCTATAACGACAAACATTTTCACGTCATATGTTGACGAGTTCAAAGATATGGTGTTTGTCACAAACGTGCAAGCAAGCGTGCAAACGACGGATTTCACGCAGGTTGACGGCGTGAAGTCCGCAACCAAAATGGTGTGGGACAAGGCTCGATTTGACGTTTGCGGCACGCAAAAAACGATGAACGTGCTTGGCTCGAAAGACGTTTTGAACATGGTCGATTTTGAGTATATAACGCCCAAAACAACCGTTGATGAGCGCATTTTGAGCGATAAACCCTATGTTTTTGTCGATTATGCCCTTTGTGAACTTTACGGAGTCAAAGAGGGAGACGTTCTTTCGATGACCTTTGACAAAATGCAAAAGGACGTCGTCGTTGGCGGCATATTGAAGCACGAATTGTTCAGCGGCAACTATGTCGTCGTGTCGGCAAAAGTTCTTGAAAATCTATTCGGCAAAGAGATTGACACCGTGCTTGTCGTCGCAGACGGCGATATGGATTCCGTCGTCGGCACGTTGCGCCAAAAATTTGCAGGCAACAACTATTACGTCATCAAAACCCTTGACGCGTTCAAGTGGGAGATGGAAAGCATGCAGTCGGTTTTTGACCTCATAGGCACGCTTGCCGCCGTGGTGACCATATTCATTTTTGCGGTGACGGTGGCGTCGACGCTCATCGGCAGGGCAACCACTCAAAAGGGAAGATGCGCCATGCTCAATGCCGGTATGTCGAAAAACGCGCTTCTCGGCACTGAGGTTTTTGAGCATGCGCTCGTTGCGCTCGTGGCGTATGCGATGTCGTTTGCGTTTTCGGTGCTCGTCACGTCCTGCCTCATCCACGCGCTCAGACTGTTCGGACTTTACTTTGAATTTATGTACGAAGCGTGGGTTGTCGCCCTCGTCGGCGGAGCGATGTGCGTGGGTTATACGCTCGTGCCCCTTGCGCTTTGTTTCAAAAAGGGTTATAATATAAAGCGAGTATGAAAACGAAGAGATCTATTTTTACAGTCGCATCGTTGATTCTTGTCGCGCTTGTCGTGAGCGCGTGTTTCGTTGCGTGCAACAAACAGAATTCCGACCAAGTCGAGCGTGACAATCAAACGCACAGGGTGGAGGAAGTTTTTCTCTCGGGCGTGAACGACAAGTGGAGTGCGGATTTATCCGACGACGACGTCGTGAAACTTGACGACGCAGGCGACTATATCGTGAGCAAGGGTTGGACGAGCCTCGTGTGCGACGTCGTGAAGAATTCGAGTTTGCAAACGGCAAAAATCAAAGCGCTTGCCGACAATCTCGCAAGCGACGACGGCAAAAAACTTCTCAAAGAATTTTCGGCGAATGCCGAACTTCTCGTGCCTATGCTCAAACAAATCGGACTCACGTCAAACGACGTTTCCGCGCTTGCGTACGATTTGATTTCACGGCTTATCGACGACGGCAGGAACACCGTTTCGGACATTCTTGACAGACTTGACAGCGTCAAAGACGCAATGATGGCGCAGGGCGCAAGTGCCGTCGCAATAGAAAACGTTTCGCAGAGCAGACTGGTTTTGAATCTTGCAAAACAAGCGCTCGTGTTTGACGAAACTCAAAAAGCGCAGATGCAATCGGCCCTGTCGGACGCGAAAAACGCAATGAGCGAACTTGTGATTTTTGCATACGACACGTCGGTCAACACTCTCACCGACGAGTTGTATTCCAAACTTTTTGAAGAGGACGGCGCGCTTTCAAACGTTTCCGAAAGCGAACTTTCAACGCTCGTGAACGCGCTTTTGGGCAACGTTTCGAGGCTCAAAAACGCTCTCGGTCAGGACGATATTGCAAAACTCAACACCGCTCTTGATTTGTTCATCACAAACTTTGACAACAAAAACATATCCTCGTCCGTTTATTCGCAAATCGTCAAATACGCAAAATACGCATATATGGCGGTTGACGTCATTCCGTCTGTTTGCGACGTTGCGCTTGCAAGCGAAAGCGTCATATCGAGCAAGTCGTTCATCGAGGACTTTTTGAAATACGCAAAATTCGAGGAGGAGCAGCAACTCGTTTCATCGTCCGCTTCGACAAGTTCGCTCAACAAACTCATCATTGCGGCACGCGTCATCGACGGCGTTATGAAAAGCGGCAAGTTTGACAAAAACGGCATCGACGCGCTCATCGACAGAGTGTGCGCGCAGGGCATCGACGGCTATCAAAAGGCAATGCCCGTCATCATCCTCGACTTGTTGCTCAACGTGTCCGACATTGTCACGAACGTTGAGAGCGACAATCTCAAACCGTCGCATCCCGACATCATCGACAACGACACGCTCACAATCATGTTCGGCTCGCTGTTTTTCAATGCAAACGTCGACAAACTCAAACAAAATTATTACGCTTTTGAGATGAATCCCACTCAAAAGAATTTGTCCGCGCTTTACACGAGTGCTTCGCTTTGCGGCGTTGAGGGGATTTTGGGCGAGAGCAATCCCAACACGAAACCTGCAAATCCCACCGATGAAACGATGCCCTACATACGAGCGTGGTACAACTGGTACATCAACAAAATCGACGATGTGAGCGCAAAAATCGCGTCTTGCGTGCCGAACGTACAAAACGACTTAAAAGCGTTCGTTGCCGACTATTTTGCCGAAAATTCGACGAGCAAGGCGGCAATCGAGCAAATCGCAAACTGGCAAATATTCACGGAATGCGTCGCCGACGACGACGTGCAAAACGTGTATATGCCCGTCCTTCTTGCAAGCAAGATTCTCGGCGCGGCAATTCTGTTCGTTTGGTGAAACGCTTGACAGCGCAAAAAATATAGTATAAAATCAAAACAGATAAAAAAGTATCGAATCAAAAACGATGTGAGTTACGACTGCACGGAGTGTAGGGTGCGCCCGAAACGATGGCTTGGTCAAAACTCGGCGCGGAGTGCAAGACGAGAGTGTATATATGGCAGTTTTCTATGCCGTCGTGCTTGCACGGCGGCTTTTTTATGTCGCAAACGAGCAACTTTGTCGGTTGCGGTTTTGCAAACAGCCACGCACGAAAAAGTGCGTTTGTATGCAAAAAGCACATCCCTCGTTTGTCATCTCGTTGGCGGGCAAAAAGCAAACGACGCGCGCGTTCGTCGTCCGCTTAACCCGTTGCACAACCAAAATCCAACCGAACACAAACAAAAAGGAGTTTATATGAAAAGAATCGGAGTCGTCGGAATAGTGCTTAAAGGCGACAAGAGCGTCGCCGTCGAAATGCAAAAAGTTTTGAGCGAATTTGCAGACGTCATCATAGGGCGCATGGGCGTTCCGAGAGAGGAGGCAAACGCAATCGCGCTCATCGTCGAGGGGGAGCAGGAGCGCATATCCGCGCTTACGGGCAAACTCGGCAGATTCGAGAGTTTGCACGTCAAGTCCGCAATGACTTCGTTTGAATTAAACTAAAACAAAACGACTTTTCAAGAGGTGCGTTATGAAAAAATCAAAAATAATCATGATTATTGTGGCAGTTTTGACGCTTGTATGCATGACGTGCATATCATTTGTCGCGTGCAACGTGAACGACGAAAAAACCGATACGACGCAAAATCTCACGTTCAGTGCGCCCGAAGGCACGCCGGCACTTGCGATGCTCCGTCTTGTGACGGACAATGCGACAATCGGCGATTTTTCGATGTCCTACAAGGTCGTCAAGCCCGCCAACATAGCGTCCGAAATGGCGTCAAAGAGCAGTGATTTGGTGATTATGCCCGTCAACGGCGGTGCAAATCTCATCCGTCAGGGCGCGGACTACAAACTTGTCGGCATAGCGGTTGACGGCAGTTTGTACATGGTCGGCAAAACGGAAGAGGGCGGTGCGCTCACGATTGACGACGTCAAGGGCAAAAAGATTGCTTGCATAGGTCAAACGGGTGTTCCCGGACTTGTGTTCAGATATATTATGAGCGCAAAC
This sequence comes from Firmicutes bacterium TM09-10, assembly GCA_963586735.1. Taxonomy (GTDB): domain Bacteria; phylum Bacillota; class Clostridia; order Christensenellales; family CAG-917; genus CAG-475. Next base: position 1,008 of record CAVABL010000009.1, on the reverse strand, counting down.
GACGTCGAAATCGTCGGCGAAGACGTGACGCCAAACGCCAATCAAATCAGCGTTCGATACGTTGCGGACGGACCTGCGGCAAGAGTGTTGCTTGCGGGCGGAAACGTGGATTTTGCGGTTGTAGGCGAGCCTGCCGCAACGGCATTTAAGGGCGCGTTGCAACTCAATCGCGAAATGGATATGCAAGCCGAATACGCCGATGTGAGCGGTGAAACGACTTATCCGCAAGCGGGATTGTTTGTGAAAACCTCTCTTGCTCAAAACGACGAGTTTATGACAAAACTTTTCACTGCGCTTTCTCAAAGCAAAACGTGGGTGAGCGAAAACGTCGCCGACGTCGACGCTTTTGCAAAAGCGCATCTATACGAAAGTGCGTCATTCCCGGCAGGCAGCATCGCAAGATGCAAGGTGAACGCAACCAAACTCGACGATGCGCAAAAGGGGCAAATCTTGACTTTTCTTGAAAAAGTTATGCCGAAAGACTCACAGGGCAACGCTATAAACTGGCAGGACAGCAAGGACAAAATTTTTGCGTAACGGGATATGAAAAAACAAGTCAAAATCGACAAAAAACGCGCGTGGCAACTTGCAAGCAACATCGTTTATCCGCTTATTGCGCTCGGCATAGTGCTTGCCGTGTGGGCGATATCGGCAAAGGTCAAAGGCAATCCGTTGGTGTTGCCGATGCCCTCAGTCGTTCTTGCTCGTTTTTTCGCGCTTGGCGGAGAAAAAGGATTTTGGGCGAGCGTCGGCTCGTCGCTGTTTCGCACGCTCATATGTTTCGTCAATTCGTTTGCGATAGCGATGTTGTTTGCGGTGCTCGGAGGACTTTTCAATCCTATTCACAGGATTGTGTCGCCGATAGTGTCGCTGTTGCGTTCTGCGCCGACGGTTGCGGTGATTCTCGTCTTTTACGCGTTCATGTCAAGCAATCAGATGGCAATCGTCGTGGGATTTTTGATTGCATTTCCAATCATGTATTCATCGTTTTATTCGGCAATCACGGGC
>CAVABL010000008.1:0-19036 GCA_963586735.1 Firmicutes bacterium TM09-10 | reverse complement strand
TAATAATATAAATAGAGGATTTTGTATTATGGCACAAAACATTATCGATCAACTTCGCGAGCGCGGACTTGTCAAGCAAGTCGTTTTTGAGGACGACCTTAAAAAGTTGTTGGATGAGGGGTCGCAATCCTTCTATATCGGTTTCGATCCCACGGCGGACAGTTTGCACGTGGGACATTTCATGCAAATGATCGTCGCAAAACGGTTGCAGGACGCAGGTCATCGTCCGATTATTTTGCTCGGTGGCGGAACGGGGATGATAGGCGATCCGTCAGGACGTACGGATATGCGCTCGATGATGACGAAAGAAACCATCCAACACAACGTTGACTGCTTCAGAAAACAGATGGAAAAATTCATTCGTTTCGAGGGAGAAAACGCCGCAATTATGGTGAATAACGCGGATTGGCTGCTTGATCTCAACTATATCGACTTCTTGCGCGAAGTCGGCGCAAACTTCTCGGTCAATCGTATGCTCACCGCAGAATGCTACAAGCAACGTCTCGAGAAAGGTTTGACTTTCCTTGAATTCAACTATATGCTCATGCAGTCGTACGACTTTTTGGTGCTCAACCGCAAGTTCGGTTGCGTGCTTCAATGCGGCGGCGACGATCAATGGTCGAATATGCTCGCAGGCGCGGATCTCATCCGCAGAAAAGAGCAAAAAGACGCCTTTGCAATCACGTTCGGCTTGCTCACGACTTCGGAAGGAATCAAGATGGGCAAAACCGCAAAGGGCGCCGTGTGGCTCGACCCGAATAAGACCGCTCCGTACGACTTTTTCCAATACTGGCGCAATATCGCGGACGCGGACGTCGAGAAAGTGTTCAGATTCCTCACGTTCTTGCCGCTTGACGAAATCAAAGAACTCACGCAATATAACGACGAGCGTATGAACAAGGCAAAGGAGCGCCTTGCATACGAGCTCACCAAAATGGTGCACGGCGAAAAAGAGGCGAACGACGCTCTCGTAAAGGCGCGTGCGGCGTTTTCGGGCGATAGCGACAATATGCCGTCGGCAACCATTCAAAAAGGCATGACGAGCGTTGCGGATATTCTCGTCGCAGTGGCGAAAGTTCCGTCAAAAACAGAGGCAAAACGCCTCATCCAAGGCGGTGGAATTTCCGTCGACAACCAAAAAGTGACGGATATTGCCGCTCAAATCACGGACAGCCAGGTTGCAAACGGCTTTGTCCTTCAAAAAGGCAAAAAGAATTTCTACAAGGTTAGCGTTGAATGAAAACTTATCGCTATGTCGACGGAGAGTATGAGGTGAAAATCGAGATTAAACGCTCGATTTTCATTGCCACCGTCAAAGGTGAACTCAACGCCGACGAGGCGGAGGATTTTGTCAAATCCGTGCGAAAAAAATATCCCGACGCAACGCACAATTGCTATGCGTATGTGGGCGACGAACTTGGAAACGTGACGCGATTCAGCGACGACGGAGAACCGTCGGGCACTGCAGGACAACCCATTCTCGACGTGCTTCGCAAGCAGAATATCGTTAAAACAGCAATTGTCGTGACGAGATATTTCGGCGGAGTGAAACTCGGCGCCGGCGGGCTTGTGGGCGCGTATTCGGGCGTGGCGGCAGAGTGTGTGAAAAAAAGCAAAATTTCACAAAAAGTCGAATGTAAACTCGTTGAAATCATCTCGGATTATGCAACGCACGCAACGATTGACAAGACGTTGAGAAAAAGTGACGTCGCAATCGACGAAATTGTGTTCAGCGATGACGTCACCGCAAAAGTTTTCGTGCCGCTTGACAACGTTCGTGAGTTTGAAAACAGCGTGAAGGAAGCGTCGCTCGGGCGTTCAACCGTTGTCGATTCGGGTGTAGTTAAGTTTGAAAAACTCGGTTAGAATGCCGAAAAAATTGAAAAAATTCGTTTTAAGGTGAAAACTGATGGGATTTCCGCTCGATGAAGAAAGATGTGAAAAAGCGTACGATACGCTTGTGAAGTATCTCGCCGCTTCGGCGCGATCGGAGCAGGAGTGCAAGGATAAGTTGTACAACAAGGGCTTTCACAAAAACGAGGTCGATTTTGCAATCGATAAGGCAAAAGGATATAAATACGTCGACGACGAGCAGTATGTGCGTACGTTTTTGTTTTTCAATAAATCACGCTATGGCGCAAGAAAAATAATTTTCAAACTTACAAACGAAAAAGGCGTCGATAAGCAACTGGCGCAAAATATCGTCGACGACGAGATTGACGACGATTTCGAGTTTGAATTGGCACAAAAATTTGCGCAAAAGTTTGTTAAATCAAAGAAAATTCAAGATAAAAGCGAGGCGCAAAAGGTCGGAGCACACTTGTTTCAAAAGGGCTTCGATTGGCAGACTATAAACAAGGTTATGGCGCAATCGTTCGACGTGTACGAGGATTGAATTTTTTGATTGATAAAACCTCTGACGCATGTGTCTAAACATCTAATGCGTGTGTCTGATCGGTTGAATCGTGTATTTTGAATGAAGCGTTTGCGGTGCAAACGCTTTTTAAGTTTCAAAAAATCCGAGAGATATGAGAAGCGCCTCGTTGACTCTCGACATCATGACTTGGGGCAATTCGCCTATTTTTTCTTTCAAACGACGTTTGTCGAGAGTGCGGATTTGTTCGAGAAGTACGACGGAGTTTTTCGGCAGACCGTATTTGCCGCCTTCAAGGGATATGTGCGTGGGTAATTTCGCTTTGTCGAGTTGCGACGTGACTGCCGCCGCGATAATCGTCGGACTGTATTTGTTGCCGACGTTGTTTTGCACAATGAGCACGGGGCGGATTCCGCCTTGCTCGCTGCCTACGACGGGGCTTAAATCTGCATAATATAAATCTCCTCGTTTCACCATGTTCATACTCGCTGTATTATTGTCAACGCAACTTGATTTTATGCCGTTTTTGATTTTATTTCGGCAATTTTGCGCAACATATTTTTCATCGTGCATATATTTCAAAATATCAAGGCGTTGCTACGACATATTATGCCCGATTCCTTTTGAATCGTGAGCAATTGCGTCGTGCAACATTTTCGAGGCGGTATGAAAGAAAATTGTTCTCAAACGATGGATAAAAAAATAAAAATGGCAATCGTTGGCTACGGGAATCTCGGAAAGGCGTGCGAAAGAGTTGCGCTTTTTGATGAAAGCGTTGAATCGATCGGTATATTTTCAAGGCGAAAAGGGGTGGAATCCCCGTTCGGAACGGAAGTCTTTTTGCAGGAAGAAATATTCGATTTTGCGCCCGACGTCGTTTTGCTTTGCGTCGGATCGCAAAGCGATCTTGAAAACACCGCTTTCAAAATCGCGGAAAAGTTTAACACCGTGGATTGCTTCGATACTCACGCAAAAATGGCAAAATATGCGGATAGAGTGTCAAAAATCGCAATTGAAAAGGATAGATTGTGCTATATAGGCGTCGGGTGGGACCCGGGGATATTCTCGCTTGTGAGAGCGTTGTTTGCGGGAATAATGCCAAACGTAACGCCGCAAACGTTTTGGGGGAATGGCGTGTCGCAAGGACATAGCGAGGCAATAAGGCGCATCGAGGGCGTTTCGATGGCAAAACAGTATACCGTTCCTAAAATCAAGGCGTTGGAGCTTGCAAGAGAGGGGAAAGGGGATAATCTGACGGATAGGGACAAGCATTTGAGGGAATGTTTCGTCGTGGCAAAAGAGGGCGCGGATAAGGAAAAAATCGAGCGCGAAATAAAAAATATGCCGAATTATTTCGAAGGTTACGATACGGTTGTGCGTTTCGTTGACGAAAAATACTTCAACGAAAACTGCGGCGGTATGCAACACGGCGGAATCGTGCTTGCAAACGACGTGTCCTGCGGATTTGAATCGAGGGCGGAATTTTCGTTGAATTTGCAAAGCAATCCTCATTTCACCGCAATGACGCTCGTTGCGTACGCAAAAGCGAACGTGAGAGCGTATTCGAGAGGGGACAGGGGCGTGAAAAGCGCGCCGGATATCGCAATCGGGGACTTGACGGACGGCGAATGGATTGACAAAATAAAAAGGTTTGTTTAGACTAAATACGCACGGATTTCGATTTGCCGAGAACGCGGAAGAAACGGAATCCTGTGCGTGAAAAAATTAACTACGGACGAGATATGAAAAAATACGATTTTGTGCTGTTTGACCTTGACGGGACGCTCATTGACAGCAAACCCGGAATCACCGAGTGTATCGCATACGCGCTCGACAAAGAAAAAATCCCATATACGAACGATATTTTGGACAAAATGGTCGGACCTCCGTTCAGAGTTTCGATGCACGAATTTTTCGGGCTCGATATGCCTATGATTGAAAAACTGATAGGATTGTATCGCGGCGTGTACGAGAAGGGCGGATATAAGAATTGCAAGGTGTTTGACGGTGTGCCCGATATGCTTCAAACGCTCAAAAACGCCGGGAAAATTCTCGGCGTGGCAACGAGCAAACCTATAAAATTCACTGAGTTGATTATGCGCGATTTCGACCTCGGAAAGTACTTCGATTTCGTGGCGGGCGCGTCGAGCGACGCAAGCAAAGAGGCAAAGTGCGACGTAATAAATGCGGCACTCGAAAATTTGAACGTCAACGACAAATCAAAGGCACTTATGGTGGGGGACAGACTCTACGATATAGAGGGCGCGCATAAAGCGGGTCTCGATTGCGCGGCGGTGCTTTACGGCTACGGGGATAGAGAAGAGTTTGAAAAATATAACGCCGAATATATCCTAAAAACGCCATCGGACGTCGTTCAACTCGTTTTGAGCGAGGATTGAAAACTGGCGCGTTTTTCCGAAAATACGGCCGTGTTTTCAAAAAAACAATTCTAAAAATCACCGAATCTTGTAATACTTTGATGAAAATAATTCTAAAAATTCCGCATTTTGCGGAATTTTTTTGCGTTTTCGCGAATTTTTGACGAACGACGATTTGCGATGTTCAAAACTTTTCTATCACCGAAAAATTGCAGACGGACTTTTTGAAAGAGATTTTGTAGTTGCCTTTTTCGAGCGTTTCCTTTTCGCCGTCCTTGCAAAAATCGACTTCGTCGTAAAGTTCGATTTTGGTTGAATAGGTCTTTTCAAATATGAGATTTCCGCTTGTTTGCTCCCTTTTGAGTCCTATGAAAAACGCTCTGAAAAACGGAAAAAACATTTCTACGTAACCTAAAAATCCTCTGTGCTTTGGCGAGCGGATTGCAAGAAGATGTCCGCTTGTCGAATTCTTGTCGAACGCCCTGTTGAAGTGAAAACCGAAACATCGCGGCGACTTGAGAAACATGACGAGAGTGAAGTTGCCCTCGTGTACGTTTTTGCCGTTTGTGATTTTTGCTTTCGTGAAGTGCGGTTTGTACTCTTTGACAACTTTCGATATATAGGCAAGCACGCCGAATTTCTTTTTGCTTTTGACGTCGGACGTGTAGCCTATCGGGGTGAACGAGCCTTGCGCGAATACATAGGCAAAAACTTTGCCTCCGCATTCTACCGTTTCAAAATCGCCGTTTTTGAGCAATCTTTCGCATTTGCCGTAAACGACGGGTTTTGCGTTGCGCTCGTAACCCTCGCAAGTCGGGCAAGCACTCTTGTGTTTTTGGTATCTTTGCGCTTTTGCCTTGTCGTTGAGAGTGCCTACAGGGAAGTAAAAAAGGTCTATCGGTTTGTCGTTGACGACTTGCAATATAGAACCGAGCGTTCCGTCGCCGCCGCATACGGCGACTGCGTCGCAAGGATTTTCGCCGTTGAAACGGTCGCCCGGGATGACGATATGCTCGTAGCGGTATTCGCTGCCCAAACACTTTTCGACTTTGGCAAAGTTTATTTTGTCGCTCGTTCCGGCATTCTTGTTGATGACTATGACACACTTTTTCATTTTCCCTCGGCGCAATCGGGTTGCGTTTTCTTTATTTTGTGCATTTTGGCGAGATTTTATTGTTTACATAACAACATTTCTTTGATATAATATGAGAAATTGCGGCTGTGCGCTCACGTGCGTGCGCCTTAGGAGAATTTATGGCAAAAAAACTCGGTCAAATCGATTTCAAAGAAGTTTGGACAATTCCGAACATCATCACTTATTTCCGCATCATATGCGTTCCCGTCTTCGTGACGCTCATGGCTCTCGGAGGAGTGCGCGACAGCAAGTTGCTCTTTTATATCGCGCTCGGCGTGTTTTTCTTTGCGTCGGCAAGCGATATGGTCGACGGCTGGATTGCAAGAAAATTCAATATGCAAAGCGGTATCGGCATGGTGCTCGACCCTATTGCCGACAAACTTATGCACGTTGCGGTGCTCGCATGTCTTGCGTTCTGCACGGGGCTTACTCCGCTCGGACAAAATCTTGTGAAAAACGGCACGCTGGACAATCCCTGGTTTGTTCACTACGCGTTTGTCATATTGATTTTTGCAAAAGAATTCATTCAGGCAATGATTGCAATGTATGTGCTTAAAAAAGGCGCGACCGTCAAGGCAAACTGGCTTGGCAAGGTGTCGTCCTTCACGATTTCCGTCGGCGTCATTCTCGCTTTCTTCCACGACTACGTGCAATATGCCGACTGGGGCATTCTCGCCTGGGGCATCGCGCAAAGTTACGCCGCCGCTTTCAGTTATCTCAAAGAGACGATGAAGCAGGTCAAACTCGTCAAAGAGGGCAAAATGCAAGCCGCTACCGCCGAATCGGTCAAGGCGGAAGACCAAAAAATCGTGCAGGAAAAGAAAGACGGCACTTACGAGGGTTGAGCTTTCAATCCTAATTTCGCTTTCCGAGGGACTGATGCGTTTCTCGGATTGTTCGGATAATTTTGAATACGGTCGCCAATAGGCGCAAGGAGAAGATAAAATGCAGGATATGGACAAAACGTACAATCCGTCGTTTGAAAAACGTATCTACGAAATGTGGATGAAGGGCAAGTTTTTCGAAGCCCATCCAAACCCGGAAAAAGAACCTTTTACAGTTATGATGCCTCCGCCGAATATCACGGGGCAACTTCATATGGGACACGCACTCGACGAGACTATCCAAGATATAATCGTCCGCTTCAAGAGAATGAGCGGATATGAGACGCTCTGGATGCCGGGAACAGACCACGCATCCATCGCAACGGAAGTCAAGGTTGTCGAAAGAATGAAAAAGGAAGAGGGACTGTCGAAAAACGACGTCGGAAGAGAAGGCTTCCTCGAGCGCGCGTGGGCGTGGAAAGAACAGTTCGGCGGAAGAATCGTCGAACAACAAAAGGCTCTCGGAATTTCGTGCGATTGGTCAAAATCTGCGTTTACGATGGACGAAAACTGCTCCAACGCCGTGCTCGACGCGTTTGTGCGCTACTATAAAAAAGGCTTGATTTACAGAGGAAACCGCATCATCAACTGGTGTCCGCATTGCCATACGGCACTCAGCGACGCAGAAGTCGAATACGAAGAGCAACAATCCAATCTTTGGTATTATAAATATCCGCTCGTCGACGAGGACGACGCTATCGTGATTGCGACGACTCGCCCCGAAACAATGCTCGGCGATACTGCCGTTGCAGTCAATCCCAACGATGAAAAAATGGCTAAGTACGTCGGGAAAACCGTCAAACTTCCGCTCACCGACAGGGAAATCCCCGTCGTTGCGGACGACTACTGCGAAATCGGCTTCGGCACGGGCGCGGTGAAAATCACCCCCGCTCACGACCCCAACGACTTTGAACTCGGCTTGCGCCACGACTTGCCCGTCATTCAGGTAATCGGCGAGGACGGCCTTATGAACGAGAACGCGGGCAAGTATAAAGGGTTGGACAGGCTCGCTGCAAGAAAGGCTATCGTCGAGGATTTGACGGCCCTCGGACTTATGGTGAAAATCGAACCGTATGCGCACAACGTCGGCACTTGCTACCGCTGCGGCGAAACGGTGGAATCCCTCGTGTCAAAACAATGGTTCGTCAAAATGAAACCGCTTGCAGAGCCGGCTATCAAGGCGGTGCGCTCCAAAAAAACCGAATTCATCCCCAAAAGATTTGAAAATACGTACTTCAACTGGATGGAAAATATCCGCGACTGGTGCATATCCCGTCAACTTTGGTGGGGTCACAGAATCCCCGCGTACTACTGCGACGACTGCGGCGAGATGACGGTTTCTAAAACTAACGTCGATACGTGCCCCAAATGCGGCGGTCATCATATCCGTCAGGACGAGGACGTGCTCGACACGTGGTTCAGCTCGGCTCTGTGGCCGTTCAGCACTCTCGGCTATCCCAAAAAGACGAAAAATCTGAGTTATTTCTATCCCTCCAACGTGCTTGTGACGGGATATGACATTATCTTCTTCTGGGTGGCGAGAATGATTTTCAGCGGCATCGAGTTTATGGGCGAAGTGCCGTTCGGCGAAGTGCTTATCCACGGCCTCGTGCGCGACGCTCAAGGCAGAAAAATGTCAAAGAGCCTCGGAAACGGCATCGACCCGCTTGAAATAATCGATAAGTACGGTGCGGACGCACTCAGATTTTCGCTCGCAACGGGCATCGCTCCCGGCAGCGATACGAGATTTACGGACGGAAAAATCGAAAGTTGCCGTAACTTCGTCAATAAACTTTGGAATGCCTCGAGATTCGTCGTCATGAATATTAAGGACGACGACGATTTGACGCTGCCTTCAAGATTCAACGGCGCGGATAAGTGGATTCTCACTCGACTCAATGACGTCATCAAAGAGGTGACTATCAACCTCAATAAGTACGAACTCGGGCTTGCCGCTTCGAGACTTTACGATTTCGTGTGGAGCGAATTTTGCGATTGGTATATCGAGATGAGCAAGACGATGCTCTACTCGGAAGATAAAAAACAACATAATCACGCAATCGCGATGCTCGCGTACGTGCTCGGAGAAATCCTCAAACTTCTGCATCCGTTCATCCCGTTCGTCACCGAGGAGATTTACTCGAAGTTTGCGCCAAAGGGAAGCGTGCTTATGGTGCAGGACTGGCCCTCGTATAACAAACACAGAGTGTTCAGAAAGGAAGAGGCGCAGTTTGAAGGACTGAGAGAAATCATTTCGTCCATTCGTAACCTGCGCAACGAGATGAACGTCGCTCCCTCAAAGAAGATAAACGCATATTTCATCGCAAAAGACCCCAAATTCATTTTGTCGGCAAGCGCGTATATTCAAAAACTCGCAGGAGTCGGGGAAGTGGTGCTCGTTGAGGATAGGAGCGGTCTTGACAAAAAAGTCAGCGCAATCGTCACGCACGACGCAGAAATCCTCGTTCCGCTCGGCGAACTCATCGACGAGGATAAGGAAAAAGAGCGTATAAATCAGGAAATCGAACAAACCTTGCAAATAATCAAAAAGACGGAAAATCTTTTGGCAAACACCGGGTTCGTGTCGAAAGCACCGCAAAAACTCATCGATAACGAGAAAGATAAACTGCAAAAAGCAAACGAAAAACTTGCAAAACTCAAAGATAAACTTGCAATGTTCGAGTGAGGAGGAAACGTGAGAATTAAGGACAGCACGAAAAGCAACCTCTGTTTTAAGCAAACGTGGAAATACTTTTTTGACAAGGGCGCGTATCTTATGCTTCTGAGCGTCGCGCCTGCGTTGCTGTTGCCCTTTTTAATTTCGCCCTCGTCAACGCTTTACTATCTTTTTGACTACAAGACGATAAATCCGAAAAACTTTGCGGAGATGTACGTCGATATGCGCGAATTGCCGTTTGCATATTGGTATCTCGGCTTGATCGGGCTTGCGTTTCTCGTGTTTTTCGTGGCAATTATGTACGGCGTCATCGACACGCATATGCGCATAGGCGTTTTCAGCATTTCGCCGTCGAGAGTGAAAACGAGACTCAATTTCAACCTGCTCACGTCCCTCACGTTCTGCGTGCTTGCGCTTGCGTCGTTTGAACTTTTCAACCTCATCGGAACGGTGCTCTACTATCTTTGGTGGGTCACGTTCAAAAGCAGGGTGATGTGGCTCGTGTTTTCGTCGATAACCGTCGTTTTGATGCAGTGTATGATGATTCTGATTATGTCAATCGTCATTCTGTGGCCGCCGTTTTGTCTGCATACCGGCCTTCCTGCCGTCGCTGCTTTGAGGCAGGCGGTGAGGAGCATTTCGGGAAAACTCGCAAAGACGTTTTTCACGATTTTGCTCGTAATACTGCCCGTTGAGGTGTGTATGATTGTCACCGGCGCGCTCGATTGCGGCGTCGTTTCAGAAATCGTTTTGGACGCAATATCGTATCTTTACGTCGTGCCGTTTTATATCACGCTAATGTACAATGTCTTCTATGAGGTCACCGGCACGGAACGTATGGACCTCGCGACGAAAAAAACGAATATATGGTCAAAATAACAAATTCGCAGGGCTTGCTCTGCATGTATATGAGGCTTTGCCTCGGAGAATAGTATGGAATTCAAATATTCATTGTCCCTGTTGTTTTCAAATATGGGGTACGCGCTTAAAATCTTTTTGTGGATTGTCATATCCCTCGTGTTGTCGCTCGCAATAGGCGCGGCGATAATTCTGCCCATATGGAGCGTGCTTACCGACGCTACGAGCGTTTCCGTTTGCGTCGACGCTATCAAAGGTTCGTTTGCGTCGATATGGAACGGCTCTTCAACCATAAGAGCGGCGGCAGGGGACATTTTGCATCACGTCGAAGACATATTCGGCGTTATCGCTCAAAAACCCGGGACGACTTGCGGACTCGCGTTCGCGGTTGTGTTCGTATATGCGTTTTATTGCTTTTTGTTCGGGCTTTCGTATTACACAATCGCGGATATCGTCAATAACCTTATGGCATCCAATCTTCGATACGGTTTCGCCTCGAATATGGCTCTCAACTTCAAAAAATGTTGCAGATATTCCGCCGCAAGATTGACAATAACGTTGCTTATCGATTTGGTGTTTGCAACGATAATGTTGTCAATCCTCTTCGGATTGTTTGACAAAATAGGCTATTTCGTGATTCCGATACTTCTCGTCGTCGGAATCGTGATATGCTCGCTCAGGGCAACTCTTCTTGCAGGGTGGCTGCCAAGGATGATTTTCCACCCCGAAGAGAGCGTTTACACCGCTTTTACGAGAAGTTTGACATACGTCAAAAGCAACGTCGGCGGTCTTTTCAAATCGTATGCGGTGACGTTTTCAATCGTCTATCTTTGCACGACCGCGTTTGCGATTCCGACGGGCGGAATAATGTCGCTCGTGCTTCCGAGCATGTACTATTTCGTGCTCAGGGCAATCGAACTCATCGGATATTACAAGACGAAAGGATTCAGTTTCTACACCGACCAGACGAACGTCATAAACACGGTGGAATACGGCCTTAGAGCAGAACAGCAACAGGACGACGATATGCAACAAATCGACGACAATCAAATCAAAATCGAAGAATACGTGCAGGATAAACTCGACAAAGAGTGATTTTGCATTTCAGGAGCGTATATGAAGTTTAGAATGAATTTCGGCATTGTGAAAACAATCATCGTGGCAGTGATTATCCTCGGCGCACTCGCAATTTTGGCACTCGATATAGCCATGCTCGCCGGCGCAAACGGCGTTGCCACGCAACAGCCCGCCGTGGCGTGCGTTTCGCTTGTGGCGGCAGTCATTATTTCGGTGGCGGCACTGCTCGTTTTGTTCAACAGTTATTACGGATTCAAGAGCGACAAATTGGTGTCCGTTCTCGGATTTTTCGTTGACAGAATCAAATACGAGGACATAATTTGCATAAAACAAAACAGCCTCACGGGAGAGATTTATCTCCTCACCAAAGGCATTAAGCCGCAAGATGGCGACGTGTGTTTCAGAGTGAATATTTCGCCGCAAAAAACCGACGCTTTCATTCAGGAAATGCGCAATCACGTCGGGGAAATCATCGTTGAGGTGTTCACTCCCGAAAAGAAAAACAAGGACAAAAAATAAGTCGGCAATTGACTCTATCAATTTAACGGCAAAATTTCAAGGATAACAATGATAATAATCGATAAGGAAGTTTTTTATTCTGACGGCAATCTCGTGACGAAAAGCACTCTTGCGTCGCTCGGTAAAAAATCGGGCGGAAAAGAGGGCACCGTCGCACACGCGATTTTGTCAAGTCACAATCACTCCTCAAACGAGGGCAAACTCAATCTGCGCTTTGACGCACTCGCCTCGCACGATATAACATATGTCGGCATAATTCAGTCGGCAAAGGCAAGCGGACTCAAAAGTTTCCCCGTGCCGTACGTGCTGACGAACTGCCATAATTCGCTTTGCGCGGTCGGCGGAACGATAAACGAGGACGACCACGTCTTCGGGCTTTCGTGCGCAAAAAAATACGGCGGAATTTACGTGCCGTCAAACGTTGCCGTCATCCACTCGTATATGCGCGAAAGATTTGCGGGTTGCGGAAAAATGATTCTCGGCTCGGACTCCCACACGAGATACGGCGCAATCGGAACTATGGCTATCGGCGAGGGCGGGCCCGAACTCGTAAAACAACTCCTCGGCAGAACATACGATATAGATTATCCGCGCGTCATTGCGGTTTGCCTAAAGGGCAACGTGCGTAAGGGCGTCGGACCGCAGGACGTCGCGCTCGCTCTCATCGGCGAGGTGTTCAAGAGCGGTTTTGTCAAAAACGCCGTGCTCGAATTCGTTGGCGACGGAATCGGCAATCTGCCTATGGAATTCAGAAACGGAATCGACGTCATGACAACGGAAAGCGCGTGTCTGTCGTCGGTGTGGAGTACGGACGAAAAAACGAGAGAATACCTCAAAAAATACGGCAGAGAGGACGATTTCAAAGAGTTGAAACCAAATGAGTGCGCGTGCTACGACGGCGGAATTGTGATAGACCTCGACGAAATCGAACCTATGATTGCGCTTCCGTTTCACCCCTCAAACGTGTTCAAACTTCGGGACGTCATCGCTCATCCGTATGAAATTTTGTCAAAAGTCGAAAAGGAAGGCAACGCGCTGCTCGGACTTAAAGAGGGAACTTTCCGCCTCACAGACAAGATTAAGGACGGGAAAATCGTCGTGTCGCAGGGCGTCATCGCCGGGTGCGCGGGCGGTACCTACGACAATATATGCGTTGCCGCAAACATCTTGAAAGATGAGAGCGTGGGAAACGGCGCGTTTTCGCTGAACGTTTATCCCGGCTCGCAACCAACGAATCTCGCACTCGTCAAAAACGGGGCGGTGGCGTCACTCATAGAGAGCGGCGCGGTGCTTAAACCTTGTTTTTGCGGTCCTTGTTTCGGCGCGGGCGACGTGCCGTGCAACAACGGATTCAGCATCCGCCACACGACGAGAAACTTTGAAAGACGTGAGGGTAGCAAACCATCCGACAATCAGATTGCCTCGGTCGCACTCATGGACGCGCGCTCGATTGCGGCTACAGCGGCAAACGGCGGCGTGCTTACGTCGGCATTCGACGTCGATTTCAACGAGAATTTCGCGCCGTTCGAGTACGATTGCAGGGCGTATGCGTCGCGCGTTTACAACGGATTCGGAAAAGCGGACGAATCGGTCGAGTTGGTGTACGGTCCGAATATAACCGATTTGCCGACGATTCAACCGTTGAAAGAAAACATCGCGCTCAAATTGTGCAGCGTTATAAACGATCCCGTCACGACAACGGACGAACTTATTCCATCGGGGGAAACGTCGTCCTATCGCAGCAATCCGCTAAGGCTTGCGGAATTTGCTCTTTCAAGAAAAGATCCGCAATACGTTTCGGAAAGCAAAAAGGTGCGCGACGGCGAAAATAACGACGTCAAAAACGCACTGAAATCGCTTGGTTTGAGCGAGGAAAATACGACGATTTCGTCATGTATATTTGCCGTCAAACCCGGCGACGGAAGCGCAAGAGAACAGGCGGCAAGTTGTCAACGATTCCTCGGGGGCGGCGCAAATATTGCAAGAGAATACGCAACGAAAAGATATCGTTCAAATCTCATAAACTGGGGTATGCTGCCACTGATTGACGACAAAACCGACTATCTAAAAGGGGATATCGTCGTTTTGAAGGGCATTAGAGAGGCAATCCGAAGCGGAAAAAGCGAGTTTGAAGGCGTGTTGATTCGTGCCGGGGAAACGCAAAACGTCGCTCTGTCAATCGGCTCGCTCACCGACTCGGAAAGACAAATCATCCTTGACGGTTGCCTCATAAATTTCTACAAAAGATAAAATCGTCGATTTTGACGACGTGCAAACTTGCGCCCGATTTTTGAAAAATTGTCACAACGGATTTCGTGCGTGCATAAGATTGGGCGAGGTGGATTATCGAAATCGTCGTTGAAGTTGACTTGAACAGAATAAAAAGCAATATTTTGCGCGTCAAAAATCTCGTCGGTACGGACGTTATGCTTATGGTAAAGGCGGACGCGTACGGACACGGACTCGAAAACGTTGCGAAATTTGTCGAAAATGTCGTGGACGCGTTCGGCGTTGAAACTCTCGACGAGGGGCTGCGCCTAAAAAGAGCGGGAATCGAAAAGGATATTCTTGCGCTTGCGCTCGATGAAAGCGAAATTTTGACGGCGTATGAAAACGCTTTGACAATCGGACTTCACAATGTCGTGCAATTTGACGAAATCATGAATCTAATCGAGCAAAATCGTTTGAATCCGCGCAAACTCAAAGTGCACGTCAAGGTTGATTGCGGTATGCACAGACTGGGATTTGACGGCGACGGGCTTGAAAAAATTCTGCCGATTGCAAAAAACGTCGGACTTCAAATCGGCGGTGTGTATTCACACTTGCGTGACGAAGGTACATCACAAAAAGGCGAGTTTGAAAGACTTGCGGGGATTGTGAAAAGGTGCTATCCGCTTGCGAAAATGCATCTTGCGTCAAGTCATTCGCTTGAAAATCCGCAATTGAGATACGATATGGTGCGACTGGGAATCACTGCGTACGAGTGCGCAATGAAAGCGCAATCGAGGGTGATCGAATCGAGATTCGTGCGCGCGGGCGAGCGTGTAAGTTATGGAAACTGCATAGTCGAAAATGATTGCAATACCGCCGTCGTGTTTGGCGGATATGCGGACGGAATCGCAAGGGAAAATCCATCGGATGTGTGGATTCGTGGCGTTAGATGTGCGGTTTTGGGCAACGTTTGCATGGATTGCTTTGTCGTGAATACGACTGACTACGTTGCAAAAATCGGCGAAAAAGTCACGATTTTTGATGAAGATAAG
Organism: Firmicutes bacterium TM09-10; assembly: GCA_963586735.1. GTDB lineage: Bacteria > Bacillota > Clostridia > Christensenellales > CAG-917 > CAG-475. Next base: position 3,871 of record CAVABL010000008.1, on the reverse strand, counting down.
ATAAATATCGTTGCTAAGCAACGAAAAACCATAGATTATGCGGTGATGACTTCGCTCAAAGGGCGCGTGAAAAGAATGTACGTTTGAGCTTGACGGCATAGATAGGCAATATGGACAAGATACAGGCGAGAAAATTTGCAAAAGTTCAAATCTCAAATATGAGCGACGAACAAAAGGATTGGGCGAGCGGTTCGATTTGCGACGCCGTTTCGTCAATCGACGAATTCAAGCGCGCTCATAAAGTGTTCGTCTATCTCGGAACGCCGAGTGAACCGAACACAGAAGAGATTGTCGGTCTTGCGCTTATGATGGAAAAAGTCGTTTGCGTGCCGAGGGTGAAGGGCGACGATATGAAGGCAATCGCTATCTCGCCGTTTACGAATTTTCGGACTAATAAGTGGGGAATCCTCGAACCCGTCGGCTCTCACGCGGTTGACGACGTTGACGTTGCAATCGTTCCGCTCGTCGCTTTTGACGGGCTCAAACGCTGCGGTCACGGAAAAGGATATTATGACAGATACCTTGCCTCACACGACTGCTTTGTCATAGGATTGGCGTTTGATTGCCAACGCGTCGAGGGACTTGAAACGAGCGAATTTGACGTGCCGCTCGATATGCTTGTGACAGACGTGCGTATCGTTGACGAAAACGGCGAAAGAGAGAACGGGTTTGCGACTTTGTCGCAATCAATGATATCGCACAAAGTGCGATGATATCACTGCGTGATGATATCGTTGCGGTGCAACGATGATATCCAAACTGCGTTTGGGTTGCGGAAGAGCAACTCCGTTGCAATGATATTGCCCTGTCGGGCAGCGATATTTGCGCTGTACGCAAGCGATATTGCACGCAAAGCGTGCGGCCCCCCACACCCGAATGAGATGTGCGGCTATGCCTTGATTGCCACGTCACTGCGTTCCTCGCAATGACATAATGAAAATTGGAATTTTTCGCTTCGGTATATACGATTTTGAGGATGAAAAATGTTGATTGAGGACAGAAAATATCTCATCGGATTGAAGGTCTTTGCGACGATTGCGCTCGTGTGTACGCTCGCGCTGTGGTGCGGTCTTTGGACTGCGTCGGCAACTCCGGTTGAACAGAGCGCGGTTTCGTCAAACGTCGTTGCGGGTATCGTCGATTCAAAGTTCGATTTGTCGTCAAAAATCGCAGAAAATGTCGTCACTCAAAATATACTTTTGGAAAGATGTAACACCGCTATTCCGTATGCAGCGCAGTCCGAACAATTGAAAGTTACGTTTTTGCCGTCGAATACGCGGGACAGAGACGTCGTTTTTGAGTTGGACGACACGAGTTATGCCTCGGTGGATGAAAACGGACTCATAACTTACAGCGCGTGGGGATGGGGCACGGCGAAAGTTTATCTCAAAAGCAATCCCGCCATTTTCGCCTGCATTGCCATTGCGTGTTACGGACAAAACCCCGCGGATACGGACGTGAATACTCTCACTTTGCCGTCGTCGATAAAAGAGGGTGAGTCGGTTTTGGCAATCGTAAACGATAAAAAAACTTCGCAAAATTGCGCAAAATATACATCGTCCGACGAGAGCGTGGCTACTGTTTATCAGGGCAGAGTGTACGGGTTGAGCGAGGGTACGGCAACGATTACGGCAACTTTCGATTGCGGAAAAACCGCGTCTGCAACTGTCAACGTCGAGCAAAATCCGAGTTTCGTCATGCCGCAAAAAATCGTGTTTAAGGACAATATTTCAATGGAACACAATTCGGGTAAGGAGATAAACGAACTCGTTGCGTCCGTTGAACCAAAGGGCGCGCCGAAAGGCTTTGTCGTCACGTCGAACGATTCATCGGTGACTATCGATAAAGGTTCGATTACGCCGTTGCAACCCAAAACCGTGACGCTTAAGTATACGTCGATTTACAACCCGAATGTCAGTGCGTCGGTCACGATTGACGTGAAAAAGGTCAAACCGGTGGAATTGCGACTTGCGGGCGCGGACGTCATCACTCCGAACACCGAGTTCGCGTACTCGGCAAAACATATGCCGTATGAGTATACGAAAGACATAAAGTGGGAAGTCGTCAGCGGAAAAGCAACGATATCCGATAAAGGCGTTTTGGTTGCAAAACGATACGGAACGGTCGTGATTCGCTGCACGAGTACGCTCGATCCGAGTTTGGCTGTGGAAAAGACGATCCGGGTCAAATTGTTTGCGAGTACATACGAGTTTGCGCGAAAACTCATCGGCCACGTCGGGCTGTCCTCTTTGCTCGGATTCGGAATAATCGGAACGCTGTTTTTGCTGTGTAAACGGAAGTGGGGTTGCGCCGTTTTGAGCGCGCCGCTTGCGTTTTCGTATGCGGGGGTGAGCGAGGGGATACAATATTTTACGCCGGGGAGAGTTTGCTCGATAACCGACGTGTTTATCGACTTTATGGGTGCGCTCGGGGGTATGGCGGTTGCGGTGACGTTGGTTGCAATCGTGTTTGTCGTGTGGCGTCTTGCAAACAAAAAGAGCTTTGACAGGCTCGTGTATGCCTACAAAATTCTGAACTTTGGCAATCTGTTTGGAAAAACGTATAAATTTGACGAAGAATATCGGCGTGAAAACGTGAAATTCGAGGATGAAAATCCCTTGACGAGCACGTCGATCGAAGGTGAAGATAAATGAGAGTCGTTGCAGGAAAATACAGAGGCAAAAATCTCGCCTCGCCGAAGGATGACAGAGTGCGTCCCACGACCACGAGAATCAAAGAGACGCTGTTCAACGTGTTGCAAGGCTATTGCACGGACGCCGTTGCGCTCGATTTGTTTGCGGGCAGCGGCGCGCTTGGCATAGAGTGCATTTCAAGAGGCGCAAAAGAGGTTGTGTTTGTCGACAACAGCAAGGACAGCATCGAACTTGTCCGTAAAAATTTGCAGGGTATAGACGGAAATTTCAAGGTGGTTACGTCCGACTTTTCGGGGGTGCTGCGCAATGCGTACGTCACGGGGAAGAAGTTTGATTTGATATTCGTCGATCCGCCGTATGCGAGCGGTCTCGGTGAACTTGCGCTCGGGATGATTTTCGACTTCGATTTGCTTGCAAAAGACGGCGTTGTAGTGTTTGAACACGGCGCTGAAAAGGTGTACGAAGTGAGCGACAAACGCTTCAAACAACGTACGAAAAAAATGGGGACGGTGGTTGCGGAATTCATATCCCAAAAGAGCGTTGCGCTGATGCCGGGAAGTTTCGACCCGTTCACGAAAGGACACGAGGCGGTGCTTGACGAGGCACTTTGCTCCTTTGACGAAGTGTGGGTTGCCTGCCTTGTGAATCCCGACAAAAAATATACCTTCAACGCCGCGCAAAGACTTGCAATCGTCGAGTGCGTGTGCGCTCAAAAGAAGGGCGCAAAGGCATTGTATTCGGAAAAATACGCGGTTGAAGTCGCAAAGGACGTGGGGGCATGCGCGCTCGTGAGAGGAATCCGCGGCGACGAGGACAGAAAATACGAAGGGGATATGGCAAAGTTTAACCTCGAACACGGATTCGAGACGGTGTTTGTCGAGCCGAATATATTTTCAAACATAAGCTCGACAACGGCAAGAGAACAGATTGCAAACGGCGACTATTCGTCGGTGGTGCCGTGCTGCGTGCCGCTTATGAAATCGGAAGAGTTTGCAAAGTTGAAGTGAGAAAACGTGCGCATGGAAAAAATTTGCGCTTGAACGAAATATAAAAAACGAGCAAAAATCGCTTTGCTCTTGAAAATGCGAAAAAAATATTCTAAAATCAAATAAATACACGAAAGGGGTGCGTTATGGAAACCATCGATATGCTCATCAACGAAATCGAAAGCGAAGTGCTTAAAGCAAAAAAAGCCGCGTTCAGCAATACGGATATAG
>CAVABL010000007.1:7723-20592 GCA_963586735.1 Firmicutes bacterium TM09-10 | reverse complement strand
GCTTAGTATATGTGCCTTTCGGCGCAAGTGGCAATTTTCAATTCTTCCTCAACCCACACATCGTGTGGATATCATCACGCAGTGATTTCATCCGAGCAAAGCGAGGATATCATCGCACTTTGTGCGATATCATTGATTGCGCCAACAGCACAATCCACCCTCTCTCTAATATCCCAATTCCTCATCCACAATCACCACTTCATACGGGCAATTCGTAGGTTTTTTCCACAGCACCGCCAAGCCCTTGCAAATGCGGTCTGGACTTGAGCAGTCGTGGCATTTTCCGTCAACCACGCACGGAGTATTTTTATGGAATCTCATAGCGTTTTTCGGAGCGGCAATATTTCTTGCGCGCCACAGAGCCTTCTCAAAATCGGGTTCGATCTTATTTTTCCCGATGATGAAAAACACTCTTTCGTGTCCGAAAAACTGCCCCGCTATTCTGTTGCAATTGCCGTCTATATTGATGATTTCGCCTGTTTCTGCAACGCCGTTTGCGCTCGTGAGAAAAACGTCCGCCGTGAGAGCGTCTTTCATCACTTCAACAGGAGTTTTGCCGTCGGGATTATCAAAGCGATACAGCACCTTGTTGTGAGTTTCGAGCAGTTTCAAAATTCCCATTTGGTCGAGAGTCGCACTGCCGCCGAATCCGACGCTTTCCCCGTCAATTCGAGCGTTTAGATATTCGTTTGCTTCGTCGATGGTTGAAAACACGGAAACAGTAAACCCGCGTTTTTCAAGGTTTGATTTAACGATTGAAAAATCCATATTATATAAATCCTCTGTTTTCAAAAGCGCAACGGATTTCCCGTTGCGCCTTGCGTTTTTGTTATTGCACCCTGATGATATCGGTCTGCGCAAAGTTTTTGACCTCTCTCATATGGTTGTTTGCCTCTTCGAAGGTGATTTGCGGAGATCCTTTGTGGACGTACGTCTTGCGTTTGAGCACGAAGAAGAACTTTCCTTCGGCAGCCTCGATCGTATACGTACCGACGATTGCGTGCGATTTGAATCGATGAATTGCGCGTTCGCAGAACTCTTGCGACGAGTAATTTGAACTCTCGTATATATCGTTTCCGCTCGCGTCGTAGAGCGTATAGAACCACTCTTGCGTTCCGTCCTCTTTGTCGACGTGTTCGATGACATATTTGCCGTAAATGACGGATTCGTCAAATCCTGCAACCGCCTTTGGCGTCTTACGCGGATTTTTCGGCGTTTTGAGAGCGGCAAACGGAGGCGCGACCTTTTTGATGACGACTTTCTTATCCTTGTTTGCGTTGAGAGCTTCGAGTTCCGCCTCTTTTTCGGCGAGTTTCTTTGCAAGTGCCGGCGACGGCGTACCCTCGTAATAGCAAGCGTCTTCGGGGTCGTAATAATATCCCTCGTATGTTCCGTCGTATTTTGACCAATCGTCCGGTTTCTTTTTGACGACTTTCTTCGCGACAGGCTTTTCGACGCCCTGTTTTTTCGGTTCTTCGGGAGCAGGTTCGGGAGTCGGCTCGGGAACAGGCTCGGGAGTCGGTTCTGCAACGGGTTCCTGAACGGGAGCAGGCTCTTCTTCCTTCTTCGGCTCTTCGACTTTTTCCTCAACCACAGGCTCGGGAGCAGATTCTTGAACGGGCTCGGGAGCAGGTTCTTCCTTGATTTCCTCTGCGGCGACCTCTTCGATTTTCTCTTCCGCTTTCGGTTCTTCCGGAATTTCTTCGGACGCTACGTCCTCTTTGACTTCCTCTTCGATCGGTTCTTGAACGGGCTCGTCAATCGGAGTTTCCTCTGTTTCGGCAGGTTCTTCGCTCACCGCAACGGGTTCGTCCTCGACGTCGTCTGCACCCTTACGCTTTTTATTGCGCATGAGGGTTGCAAGTTCCTGACGTTTTTTTGCGATTTTCTGATTGAGGCGCAATTCCTCGCCGGTGACGCCGTATTCGGCAAAAAACTCATTTTCGGCTTGGTCCTCTTTTTTGTCGTTGCGCTCCTTTATGGCTTTGATGACGTTGACCAAAAAGACACACACGATAGCGACCGCCGCAACGATAACGACGGCGAGGACAGCCAATGCGGATATCCCGTCAAGCGGGCCGATTTTGATGTCAGGCATAAATTTCCACTCCCTTACCAGAGTATTATAAACATATTCATCTTATCACACAAAACGCGCCCGCGCAATACCTTTTTAATTTTTTGTGACGGAACGCGCCTATTGAGCGCGAAAACTCGTTATATTCCCCGTCAAATTCCGCAAAAAAAACGACAACAATATCACTTTTTTACGCATTTTAACTTTATGTTTCACGCAAAGACGGCAAGCAATCCTCTCACCAGCGTGGCAACGCAAAGGATATAGCACGCGCCCCTCGTCTTTTTCACTCTGTCGAGAAAAACGAATCTCGACACGAACACCATAAGCAGCACGAGCGCAACCACCGTGACGACGTCCGCAGAGGTGCTCACCGACGCAAAACTCACGCTTCCGACAAGTCCGACGAACACCCTGAACGGAACGAGCAGAAATTTTAGCGGAATCACGAGCGCGCCGAATCCCGTAATCGTTGCAAACAACACGAGCACGATTGCAAGCACGTAAAACGCCATAATATACGGTAGCACGATGAAGTTTGACAGCACGAACAACGTCGGCACTTCCCCGAAAAAGTAGGCGACGAACGGATATGTAAACAAGTTCGTAGACAGCGAAAGCGCGCATACTTTTGCAAAATTCGTGCCGATTTTGCGTTTCGGACTTATTTTATCCACGACTTTGAGCGCGGTTTTTTCAAACGACCTGTCAAAGAGGAAAATTCCCGCGACCGATGCAAACGACAACAAAAATCCAACCTCGAGTATATCTGCCGGGCGGAAAAGCAAAATGACGATTGCGGCGAGTGATATCGACGAAATATCGTCCTTTTTCTTTGAAAACGCCGACGAAAACATATACACGCCGCTCATTATGACCGCGCGCAGTGACGATGCGGTGAACGAGCAAAGCATCGAATAGAAAAACGTTGCCGCAAGCACGATGAAAAAACTTACTTTTTCGTTGACTTTCAACTTTTTAAACAGAAAATAGATTGCGGTTGCGAGGGTTGAAACATGCAAACCGCTCACCGCAAGCACGTGCGCAAGACCGCTCGTTTTTATGTCGTCGTACATATCCGAATCCATGCCCGCCTTATCGCCGATGACGAGTGCCTGCACGATTGAAGCGGTTTTATCGTCGAGGTTTTCGTGCAGAATTCGCTTGACGCGCACCTGAATATTGTCGGGAAAAGACAGTTCTCCGCCAGTCGTTTTGCTCACGCCGTAAGCTGTGAGCGTATATCTCTGTCCGCTCGAGATTTTTCTCGGATAATAACCGTCGAATTTTTCGTGCTGAAAATATCTGAGTCTGCCGTAAATCGCCACCGTATCCCCGGGCGCAAAGTCGATCTCGTCCACGTAGGCGTACACTCTCGCCTCGTATTTAATCGTCGTTCCGTCCGCCGAAATATCCTTGACGTCGAACGCGTAATACTTTCCGTTGTAGACGATTTCGCTCGTGACTTTTGCGTTTATATCGCCCGTATAGTCCTTGATTTTTGCCGAATTGAATTGCAGATTCGTTGCTGTCATAGCGACGAAACCGACGATGAGCGCAAGCGGCAAATAGAAAAATTTTCTTGATTTTTTGAAAATCGCAACGAGGACGAGCGCCGTGACGAACGCAATCGTGAGCGCAAGATACCACCAAGCGCTCAATCCGTAAAACGCCTCGGAAATCAAAATCCCGACAACCGTGAAAAGCGCGAAAAACAACACCGGTCTGTTGTTGAAAATGCGTCGTTTGTCAGATCTCATAATTTCCTCTTTTGCGCAATTTGAATTTTTTGATATTTTTGCTTACAAACAAAACACGGACTTTACGACGTCGTTTCCGACTGATAAAGTCCGTGTTATTGCAATTATTTTCTTCCCGTAATCACTATATCCGCGCCGAGTCCGAGTGCGTCTCGCGCAACGACGTCGCCGATTCGAACGTCATCGGGCACTGTGAGCGTGCCGACAAAATTCACCATATCGAAGATTCTTTCTTTTGGAATCGTGGTTGACGTTTTGCAGGACGCAACGCCGCCCGACGCCATATTCACGAGAGTAGTCACACATCTTTTTGGATGAGTGAATTCTTCTTTTCCGTACATTGCTCCGCGCTTGCAGGTATTGCCCGACACGACGACCTCGCCGTTCACCTCTTCGATATGCAACGAACACCCCATAGGGCACATTATACAGATAGTATTCATTTTTCCAACCTCACTACGACGCTGTCCGTCACCTTCGATTTGTCGATAACGACGTTCCCCATTTCGCCGGGGGCGAGCACCATACATTTTTTGCTTGCGAGGACGTTTCCACCGCTTTCGACGACGAGTTTGCAGTTTTTATACACGTCTCCGACGCGGAAGAAAATCTGCACGTTTCCCTCGCCCTTGCCTATGCGTTGCGGAAGAGCGTATCTCACGCCGTCCTTTGCGACGACGTCAACGTATTGCGCGTTGTCGTCGAGTTTTGACAGTGCGTATTTTGCGGCGTATTCGCCTGCAATTTCCGCCTCGTGCGACACGTTGTCCACAAGGTCGTGCACGTGCAAAACGTTTCCGCACGAGAATATACCGGGCACGCTCGTCATTCTGTTTTCGTCAACCACCGCGCCGTTCGTGACTCTGCTCATTTCGACGTTCGTCCCGGTGAGCAAATCGTTTTCGGGGATAAGTCCGACGGATAGCAAAAGCGTATCGCAAGCGATATATTCTTCCTTTGACAAATCGGGTTTTCTGTCTGCGCCCACGGGAGCGTACCAAAGTCCCGTCATACGCGGTTTCCCTTCCACTCTCGTGATGGTGTGACTGTATTTTATGGGGATATTGTAGTCGTCGAGGCACTGCACGATATTACGTTTAAGTCCGCTTGAAAACGGCATAAGTTCGAGCACGAGTTTTACGTTTGCGCCCTCCGTCGTCATACGGCGCGCCATAATGAGCCCTATATCTCCGCTTCCGAGGATAACGACGTCCTTGCCGACGAGGTATCCGTCGAGGTTGCATATTTTTTGCGCCATACCTGCGGTATACACGCCTGCGGGGCGAGTTCCGGGCAGAGCGATTGCTCCGGCGGTACGCTCTCTGCATCCCATCGCAAGCACGATTGCGCCCGCTTTAACGTGGCAATATCCGTGCGAGGGCGAAAGCACGCAAACCTCTTTGTTTTCGCTCAACGAAAGCACCATACTTTCGAGCATAACGTCGATATTTTCCTTTTCGACGAGTTTGCGGAATCTGTCGGCGTATTCCGGGCCCGTCATTTCCTCACCGAAGTAGTGAAGACCGAACCCCTGATGTATGCACTGATTGAGTATGCCGCCGAGGCGCACGTCACGCTCGAGGATGAGCGTTTTCGCACCCTGTTTGCAAGCGGCAAGAGCCGCCGCCATACCAGCAGGACCTCCGCCTATCACGACCACGTCATAAGAAAGCGTATTCATCTTTTCACCTCCTTGACCTTGCACACGGCAATATTAGAATCCTCACCGCCGCCCTTTCTAACCTTGTCAAGAGGGACGCCCAACTCTTTTGAGATTATTTCCATAACGCGCGGACCGCAAAAACCGCCCTGACATCTGCCCATACCCGCTCTCGTGCGACGCTTTACGGCGTCCACGGTGTGCGCTTCGAGGGGCGAATGAATCGCGTCGATTATTTCCGCCTCGGTGACTTTTTCGCATCTGCACACGATTCTTCCCCAAGCGTCGTTTTCTTTTATAAGCGCGTTGAGCGTATCTTCGTCGAGTTCGCTTAATCTCTTGTGTTTCGGCATTTTCGTGACGAAATTCTCTTTGAGAGGCGCGCTGGATTTATCCGCAATTTTCTCGTCTATATACTCGGCGATAGCCGGAGCGGAAGTGAGCCCGGGAGAGCAAATGCCGATTGCCTTGAAGAAATTTTCTTTCTTTTCGTCCTCGCCGATCACGAAGTCGTGTCCGATTATGGTTCTGAGTCCCGAATACACTCTTATGCACTTGTTGTATGCAGGGCACTTGTATGAGAGCGGCACGCATTTTCTCAGTGCGTCGAGCGAATCGAGCGACGAAGCGGTGTCGTCCTCGTCCGTCGTATCGATTGCCGTCGGCCCGTATATGACGTTTCCGTCGGCGGTAGGAGCGACAAGCACGCCCTTTCCGAGTGCGGAAGGAAGTTGGAAGATGACGGTATTGACGTTTTTCCTTTCGGTGTTGTCAAGCACGAAATAATCTCCCCTTCTATAAGTCGTCTCGTAGTGGGTTGCGCCGGCAATATCGTTTATTTTCGCGCCTTGCGCGCCCGCGCAGTTGACGACGTATTTTGCGGTGAATTCGCCGTCGTTCGTCTTGACGACGTACTTTCCGTCAACCTCGTCGATTGCGACGACTTCCCTTTCGAGCAAAATTTCCGCGCCGTTGAGAATTGCTCTGTCGGCGTACGCTATGCACAATTGATACGGCGAAACGATGCCTGCGCTCTTTGCATAAAGCGCCCACTCTATATCGTCCGCTATATGCGGCTCGAAAGCAAACGTCTTTTCTCTGTCCCAAATTTCGACTTCGACGCCGTTTGCCTTTGCCTTTTCGGCAAGTTTTTCAATGCCGTCGTATTGATTCTTTGTTGCAACGACGACAGAACCGCACTTAAGATGCGGCACGTCAAGTTCCTTTGCGTCCTTCCAAACGAGCGCGTTTCCCCTGACGTTAAACAGAGCCTTGAGCGTATTCGGCTCGCAGTCGTAACCTGCGTGCACGATACCGCTGTTGGCTCGCGTTGAAAAAGAGGCGACGTCGTCCTGCTTTTCGAGGAGCAGAACGTTCATCTTGCGGCGAGCAAGTCTGTCAAGCACCGCCGTTCCGATGACACCGCCGCCGATGACGATACAATCGTAATTCATATGTGATTTTCCCGAAAAAAATTATTTTATGTTGAATTTCTTTTTATACGCTTCGATGTTGTCTTTGATGATGAGTTCGGCAAACTCTCTGTTTTTGACTTGGAACACCGTAGTTTGTTTCCCTTCGAGTTGCTTGTACACTCTGAAAAAGTGCGACATTTCCTCCATTATATGCGCCGGCAACTCCTCGATCTCTTTGTACGTATTCCACGTAGGATCTTTGAACGGAATCGCAATAATCTTATAGTCCATTTCGCCGCTGTCCTGCATCATCATCACGCCGATGGGATAGCATCTCACGAGCGCGAGCGGAACGATAGGTTCGGAGCAAAGCACCAACACGTCGAGAGGGTCGTTGTCCTCGCTGTACGTGCGCGGAATAAAGCCGTAGTTTGCGGGATAGTGCGTCGATGTATACAAAACTCTGTCGAGAATGAGCGCACCCGTCGACTTGTCGAGTTCGTATTTATTCTTGCTTCCCTTTGAAATTTCGATGCAACAAATGAAATCCGTCGTTGTGATTCTGCCGGGATCGACGTCATGCCAAATATTCATTTCAAGTCCCCCAAAGGTATTATTTATAAAACTATTATAGATATGCAATTTCAAAAAGTCCATATCGTACGCCTTCAAAACGACGATTTTGCAAAAAAAATCCGCTCGTCTCGGCAAAAATCTCGTTTTATAATTACACACATTTTCGCCCTTGTGTATATTATCTTTTCTCAACTTGCAAAATATGACGATACGCGCGCTTTCAAAGGCGGATATTGCCTCGTCTTGCTTGCGAAAAACACGCCGTTATGCTAAAATAAATCAAAATAAATTCAAGGCAAAAAACAATGTTAAAACTTCTCAGATACCTCAAAGGCTACGAGCTCAAAACCGTTTTCGGACCTATATTCAAACTCATCGAAGCGGTGTTCGAGCTTTTCACACCCATAGTCGTTGCTTGGATAATCGACAAGGGCATCCCGATGGGCAAGAGCGGCGACTTTTCGGGCTTGATTTACGGCGGACTCATCATTTTGGCGCTGGGCGTATTCGGGCTTGCGTTTTCCCTCACCGCCCAATTTTTCGCGTCTCGCGCGTCCCTCGGTTTCGGCACGAATTTAAGACGCGATTTATACTCGCACATCAACACTTTTTCATATGCCGAACTTGACAAATTTTCAACGACGAGTCTTATCACGCGCCTCACGTCCGACGTCAATCAGGCGCAGCAGGCGGTTGCCATGTTCATACGTCTCGTTTTGCGCGCGCCCTTCATTGCGATAGGCGCAATCGTCATGGCGATGCTCATCGACGTCAAACTCTCGCTCATATTTATTGCGGCGGCGCTCGTGATTGCGATTTTGCTTGCAATCATCATGCTCACCACCATGCCGAAATACAAGGACGTGCAGTCAAAACTCGACGACGTATCGAGGCTCACCAAAGAGAATTTATCGGGAGCGAGAGTCGTCCGAGCGTTCGGCGCGGAGGACAGAGAAAAAGCGGCTTTCGACGCGGCGGCGCAAACGCTTTCAAAAGCGTCGATAAAAGTCAGCGCGGTGTCCGCGCTTCTCAACCCTCTCACGTATGCCGTTCTCAATCTCGCAGTCATTGCCATATTGTATTTCGGCAGCAAGAGCGTCAACGCAGGTTCGCTCACGCAGGGCGAAGTCATCGCGCTCGTCAATTACATGACGCAGATTCTCAACGCGCTCATAGTTTTTGCAAACCTACTCGTCACCTTCACAAAGGCTTCCGCTTCGGCGGCGCGAATCAACGAGGTGTTTGAAGTCACTTCCACGATGCAATACGGCGAGGGCGCAATCAAGGACGAAAGTGCGCCCGCAATCGAGATGACAAACGTTTCCTTCGGTTACGGCGACAATTGCGAACCATTCCTCAAAAACGTGAATCTAACCGTTCAAAAGGGCGATAGCGTCGGCATTTTGGGCGGCACGGGCAGCGGCAAAACCACCCTCGTTTCCCTCATATCGAGACTTTACGACGTGAGCGACGGCACGGTCAACATATTTGGCGAGAACGTCAAAAATTACACCAACGCCCAACTTCGTCGGATATTCGGAGTCGCGCCTCAAAAAGCGGTATTGTTTGAGGGCAGCGTAAGAGAAAATTTGCTTTGGGCAAACGAAAACGCCACCGACGACGACATCAAAAACGCGCTTGAAACCTCTCAGTCGGCGGAGTTTGTCAACACACTCAAAGACGGGCTCGACACGCAAATTGCGCAAGGCGGCAAAAATCTTTCGGGCGGACAACGCCAACGTCTCACAATCGCGCGCGCGCTCGTTTCGGACCCTGACATACTCATTTTGGACGATTCGTCCTCTGCGCTCGACTTTGCCACGGACGCAAAACTTCGCAAAGCGTTGTCGCATTTACGCCTTGAAAAAGGGCTTACGACCGTCGTCGTTTCACAGCGCGCGACGAGCATAAAATATTGCGACGTCATCGTCGTGCTCGACGAGGGCAACGTCGTCGGGCTCGGCACTCACGACGAACTCATCAAATCATGCGACGTATACAAGGAAATTTGCATGTCGCAAAACAAGGAGGAACAAGCAAAATGACCTCCGCACTCAAATTTTACATTACGAAATCAAACATCACCGCAGCGGCAAAATGCGTGCGTTCATCGACAAAGGAGGGCGCAACGAAATGAAAACCTCAAAAAAAGCGAACGTTCAAAAAAACAAAACGGATTTCGTCGCAATCAAAAAATTGCTCAAATACGCGCGCCCGTACGTTCCGATCATAGTGCTTGCGCTCTTTCTTTCCGCGCTTCAAATTGCGGCAACTCTTCTTGCTCCCGTCGTGATAGGCAAGACGGTTGACTACATCGTCGGCGAAAACAACGTCGACTTCGGCGTAATTCTCAAAAACGCAGGCATTCTCGCAGGGCTTATCGCGTGCGTATTCGTGTTCCAATATTTGTCCTCGCTGTGCATAAACTTTGCGTCCTTCCGCACCATACGCGACTTGCGTTCGAGCGCGTACGCAAAACTCAACGACGTGCCTCTTTCTTACGTCGATTCAAACTCCCACGGCGACCTCATGTCGAGAGTTGGCAACGACATCGATCAAATCTCGGACGGACTTATCCAAGGTTTCTCGCAACTTTTCAACGGAATCGTGACCATAATCGGCACGCTCGGTTTCATGCTTTGGTACAACTGGCTCATCGCGCTCGTCGTAGTGTGTCTCACTCCCCTTTCGCTGTTCGTTGCATACTTCATTGCCAAGGGATGCCACAACATGTTTGCCATGCAGGCAAAAAAGCGCGGCGAGCTTTCGGGGCTTGTCACCGAGATGCTTTCAAATCAACGCGTCGTCAAACTGTTCGGTTATGAAAAACGCGCCGAAGACCGTTTTGCCACAATCAACGGCGAACTCAAAGTATGGGGACAGAACGCGGCGTTTTACTCTGCCATGGTCAACCCGTGCACGAGATTCGTCAACAACGTCATCTATGTCGTCGTATGCGTGCTCGGCGTCTATCTCGTGATAAAAGGCAGCGTCGTCCCGGGCATGAGCACGCTCTCCGTCGGCGCACTCTCGTGCGTGCTTTCCTATGCCACGCAGTACACCAAACCATTCAACGAAATCACGGGCGTCGTCACCGAACTTCAAGGCGCGACGGCAGCGGCAAGCCGAGTGTTCGACCTTCTCGAGTCCCCCAATCAATCCTCCGACGAGGGTTTTGACGAACTCACCGACGCAAAGGGCAACATCTCGATCGACAACGTTTACTTCTCCTACGTTCAGGACAAACCGCTCATTCAAGGTTTTTCGCTCAACGTAAGCAGCGGACAAAGAGTCGCGATAGTCGGTCCGACGGGATGCGGCAAAACGACGCTCATCAACCTTCTCATGCGTTTTTACGACGTTGGCAGCGGCAAAATCGAAGTGGAGGGCAAAAACATCAACGACGTGACAAGACGCTCCCTCCGTTTGAGTTACGGCATGGTGCTTCAGGACACGTGGCTCAAAAAGGGCACCGTAAAGGAAAACATTGCCTACGGCAATCCCACCGCCACCGACGAGGAAATAATCGAGGCGGCAAAAGCGGCGCACATCCACAACTTCATCACCCACCTCGACAACGGCTACGACACCGTGCTCGACGACGACGGCGGAAACATTTCGCAAGGACAAAAGCAACTTTTGTGCATCGCAAGAGTTATGCTCACCCATCCCCCGATGCTGATTTTGGACGAAGCGACGAGTTCCATCGACACGCGCACCGAACTCAAGATTCAGGAAGCGTTTGAAAAACTCATGCAAAACAAGACGTCTTTCATCGTTGCGCACCGCCTCTCGACAATCAAGAATGCGGACGTAATTTTGGTTATGAACAAAGGCAACGTCATAGAAAAGGGCACTCACGACGAACTCATTGCCAAAGGCGGTTTCTACGCCAACCTCTACAACTCCCAATTCGAGCATTGACCTTCCCCGTTCAAAGACGCAGCACCTCAGTCCGCTCTCCTCGCAGAGCGGACTTTTATTATACATTTATTCGTTGTCTACTTATTAACGGGACGTGCAATTGCAAAGACGGAAAGACGGAACGCTATCTCCCTCTTGCCGCACGCTTTGACGCAGTTATTCGCCATATCGGCAGACAAAAAAACTGAGCCAAGTCGATGAACGACGAAAAAGAGGCGTCCGCGCCCCAATGTACTATCGTACGTGAGTTGGCAAGCGGATGCCTCCGTCAAAATTTGCGATTTTGCGCAGTTTTATTTATTGCCGTAGGCAAGTTTAAGTCTCTCCGCCCCGGACAAAATGACCTTGCGGATACGGATATTTTTCGGTGTGACTTCAAGCATTTCGTCGTCGTTGAGGAACTCTATGGATTCTTCAAGACTGAATTTGCGAGGAGTGTTGAGGCGCAAAGCCTCGTCCGAGCCGGCGGCACGCATATTCGTGACGTGTTTACGCTTGCAAACGTTGACGCGGATATCCTCGTTCTTTGGCGACATGCCGACGACCATACCCTCATAAACGGGAGTTTGCGGATCTATGAACAAAACGCCTCTTTCCTGTGCGTTGAAGAGCCCGTACGTTGCCGCCTCGCCGGTTTCGTATGCCACGAGCGAGCCTGTGAATCTGCGCGGGATAGGTCCTTTGTACGGCGCGTATCCTGCAAAGAGTTGATTCATGACGCCCTCGCCTTTGGTATCCGTCAAAAACTCGTTTTTGAAGCCGAAAAGTCCGCGCGCAGGCACTTTGAATTCCATACGAATACGACTGCCCTGCGGAGTCATCGTGACGAGTTCGCCCTTTCTGACGCCCATACGCTCCATGACCGAGCCGACGCAATCTGTCGGAACGTCGACGAAGAGTTGCTCCATAGGTTCGCACTTTACGCCGTCGATATCCTTGAAAATAACCTTGGGCGTGCTTACGCCGAATTCATATCCCTCTCTGCGCATAGTTTCGATGAGGATTGAAAGGTGCATTTCGCCTCTTCCGCACACTTTGAACGTGTCGGGGGTTTCGGTTTGATAAACGCGCAAAGACACGTCTTTCAAAAGTTCTTTGAACAATCTCTCGCGCAGGTGTCGCGACGTGACGAACTTCCCTTCCTTTCCCGCAAACGGACTGTCGTTGACGCAGAAGTTCATTTCGATCGTAGGTTCGCCGATTTTGACGAACGGCACGGGCTCGATTTTTGCAGGCGAGCAGATAGTATTTCCGATTGTAATATTTTCGATACCGCTGAAGCAAACGATGTCGCCCACCATTGCGTTTTCAACGGGAACGCGTTTAAGTCCTTCGATTTGGAAGAGGTTGACGATTTTGCTCTTGTACGGAGAAATGCCGCTGTGATAGTCGCACACGACGACTTCCTTTGCCATATCCACCTTGCCTCTTTCGATTCTGCCGATACCGATTCTGCC